>DAHXPE010000391.1 GCA_027364495.1 Candidatus Heimdallarchaeota archaeon
TGTGGTTTGTCTTGAGCATTTAAGGTAAATGAGTTACCTGATAAAGAAGCTGAGGATGGATCTGTTGATGCAATTTTACCTATTACTAGACCTTCCAAACTTGGTGTAAGATCTAAATTAATAGCACTTAGAAAAAGATTAAGTACCCTAAATACAGGATATATCTCTGGCTGATATATGTTAACCATATCTTCTAAAATTTTGTAAAGATTAATAGAAACAGACGCATTGAAGATTGTTCCAAGAAGACCGGCATTAAAGTAAACATTATTAATTGTGAAATAATTACCAAATGTATGTGGATCAGAAATTGAATTTAATCCGGTTTTTTGTTGAAATGATGATATTGTTTGTAATGGTATTCTAACAGATATACCCCCTTTGAAATTCATAGTAACATTTTTTGTTAAATAGTATAAGTTTAGGCTAGTACTTAAATTAATTAGATAGTTAAACAGAACCAAAACATTATTTTGATCCATATGTATACTTACACTAACGGAATCATTACCATTTGGTTGCATTTGTGTAGGATAAGCTATAGTAATGGTAGCTGGTATAATCACTGATGTATCTACTAAGACGGATCCAAAAATATTAGATTCAGTGTTCGTTCTTGCTTGAGCGTTTTCGTGTGCAACATTTTCAAAACAATCGATGAAAAATGGTTTTGTAAACGGATTATATAACATATCAAGCGTTAATGAAAGGTTATACGGTACAACATAATTATTCCAAGAATAATCATGTAATTGAGAATTAAACGCTTCATTCAATAGTTGATAGTAATGAAAAATTATTTTATCAGCAAATGAAACCAAAGGAGTTGAAAATCTAACTGCCGTAAGCTGTGATGAGCCATTTCCAAATTCTAGATTATGATATGTATCTAATGCCATCATTATTGGATTGGTTAGTAATGGAAATTCACTCGAACGATTCTCGTAATTTGTACTCGAATAGTAGGTACTTATTGGATAGATTTCATAATTTGTGGTCATATTAATTCCTAAAATTGGTGTCAAATCAGTTGAAACATTGAAAGTCCCAATTGTAGATAAAGAACTAGAATAGATTTCTGAGTAAATTTCTAAATAAGCTGGTAAATGAGATGTAAGAGATGGATTTTGTGTTTCAAAAACAATTCTATAAGGTGAATCACCAAAATTTCTTATATAAATAAATACAGGTGCAAAATCATAGTAGTGGCCTAATGATGAACCGAAATTATCTGTCTCGTTAGGCCAATAATAGAGGTACTCTAAAACCATTGCTTTCTGACCAATTTCACTATCATATCCTGATAAAATTCGATAATAAAGATAATCTGGAGTAAAAATTGTTTGAGATTGTAATGAACTTGTTTTATTTGCTAAGTACAAATCTGGTCTGTAATAATTAGCTATTTGATCATTTGTTAAACTTACCATTTGTTGAGCTGTAACATTATTGGATACACCAATTTTTACGTTTCCAGTTTCAGTTGTATAATAACCTGTTGTATTTGAGGTAAATACTTGTGAGACTGACACCAAACCAAGATAAGGACTAAGTGGACCACTTTTTTCAACATCTATTGAAAAACTGGCTCTATCTGCCCATCCTGAAAAGACTTGACTATTAACAGGAAGAGTTTGTCCGTTGCTGAGAGAATAATAAGAGCCAGAATTATCAAGAGTTGAAACGTTATTATTAGCGTTTACATTGAGATAGACAGATGCCGACCCTGGAATAGCATTATGATTATTAATCATCGTAATATTGAGAATAGTAATTGTTACAAAATACTCCTGAATTGTCGCTCCATTAACTGGATTCGTCGAATAAGATGTAAAATTATTAATTTAGCTTAAAGTTTTCGTAACATTAATAGCCCCTTCATTAAAAGAACCGTTGAAATTCTTATTCAGTTGATTATTAAAAGTAAAATTTACATCTTGCGTTATTGTTGTTCTTGGGTTCCGTGAAATCTTACTATTGATCTGTAAATCACTTTTACTGGTATTTACATTAAATGAATTTCCTGCCAACGATGCAACATTCAAATTTAATGACAAAAATATTAAAAATAAACTTACATATTTTCCTCTCTGTTTCATTTTGAAATTACCTCTTTTCTTTAATTATTTCTAATTAAATTACAATTATAGCAATTTATTTCATTTGGATTCTCTCTAGATACCTCCGAAAAGCTTAAAAATGTTAGTATAATTGAAAAGGTATTATTGCTGATTGAGAAATGAATCCCTACAAACAAAATAGCTAAATCCTATAATTTCTTTTAGGTTTTTAAAATTAATTCAGTATATTTTTATTAAATTTTACTATAAGCTTTTCAAGAAAAAAAGGAAATTTTTCCTTTATTTAAAAAAAATATTTATAATTTTCAAATGCTTAATTATTCTAATATTTTTTCTCCACAATTTTGGCAAAACACATCAGATTTGTAAATTTTTGAACCACACATAGGACATAGCTTGATTACATCTTGTAATGAATGACCTGTATTCTCATTAGTCTGATTAACGATTTTTTCCTTAGGAATACCTTTATCCTTTCTGTTTAAAAAATAAAAAATACCTCCAAAAATTATCACAATTACAATTACAACTGCTATAATAAGATTAAAATCAAGTGAATTGGATGTTATCGTTGTTGTTCCTAGAGTCGATTTAATAGTAAGTCCTTGATTATTTGGATCAATAAGCAATTTAGGTTTCGTCTGAATGTCTTCAAACATCATTGCAAATCCTGTATTTACATTATTTGATTTCACATAGCCAGCTAAAAAGTAGCTTTGTACATTATTATTATTCAGCAATTCTAAAGTATAAAACTCATTTGCTGATTGGGGATTGAATAAATTAAATAAATCATTTTTAAAATTGAAAAGATTATTTTGAACGCTGTACTGTTGAAATACTGAATTACCTGAGCCAATTATGAAATCATTATTTGAGAAGGACCTAATTAAGCTATGATTGTAACTCGTACCAATTCCTATTTGATCAGTTTGCTGAAATGACGTTAGATCATATTCTGTTACTGAACTATTGAGCTCTGATAGAGCATAAAGATTATTATTTTGAATTGTAATTGAACTATAATAATCACTAGCGGACATTGAATTTGATTGAAGAAATGATGATCCGTTTTGAGCATTATAAATTGAAAAAATATGTATCCTTGATGTATATGAAGATTGTGAAAAACTCTGTTCATTAAAAAGGACATATAATTGATCATTATAAAATTGAACATCGTTTATTGAAAAATAACTCTGATTGAGGTTTACATTTGCACTTTGATATTCTTTTGATATCAAATAATTAGTATTTGAAATATTCCAAATGAAAAATGAACTACTATTTCTCATTTCTATCCAGAGGTCGTTAGAAGTAGCAAATTGAACGATTTTATTTGTTTTATAATATACAAAGTTGCTAAGCAACTTGGTACTAACAATAGTATTCGATGAAGGATCAATTACAAAAATAGATGCGAAATTGATATTTTTAATCTGGTAATAAACAATAAATACATTGTAACTGCCATATTCATAATATTGGCTAGCCTGGATAAGAGTTGAATCATTAAGATAATTTGTACTTATACCTGAGTTTTTAAAATTATTGAGAGAAAGAACAGGTAAAGCTTGTAATTGATTGAAGGAAAAGTTATTATAATACACCAGATTATTCTCTACCACACTTACATAGAGATTTACTTGCGCGTGAAGATTGATATTTTGAATATCAAAATTAGTTACTGAACCATTGGTTCCAGTGTACTCAACTTGGAAATAAGGTGTTGATTGGTTTGATGATTCAGTTCTTTTAACTATTTCATAATTAGTAAAAAATGCTGGTAATACTACTAAGAAAATCATTATACATAAAAACGAATACTTCATATTTTCATACCAAATTTTTTTCTTTAAATATTTTATAGTTTGGGAAGTAAAATTTTTGAAATAGCTTTATTTTTACGGATAATTATTGAATATAACTTCAAATTGTAAATAAATCAATTTTTACTGGAATTGATTTTTTATGATCATGTTATGTTATTAGAAAAGCATTCCAGTCCAGTTCTCAATTTCTGATATTTTTTTTTTGTCAAAAAAATATTCCCATTCCTTTTTTTAGATTTAAGATTGCATTGATGCTCGATGGAAAATCCATTTCAAAAACGGTGTTGCATAAGGCACTTTATTCTTAATGGGGTAATTCTAATGATATTTCTCCTATCTCCTCAGTTTTTTTAGTAAGGTAATTGGTTATAATTAGCTGTATGCGCTTCTACAATATTTAAGTAGTTTTTCTTATGAAGTATATCCAAATTTTGAGTTATGATATATTTATTCTTTATAATAGCAAGATTTAGTGTAGTAAATAAATAAAATTTCCTTTTAGAGTTTCAGGTCAACTGAATTATCTTTTTTCCTCCTTTTTGTATAAATAACATATCATTTAATGTAATCCTAATAAGGTTGACCAACATTTTTGCCAGCTCTGTCGAACCTGTCAGGTGGTAACATTTATAAATTTTTAATGTTGTACCAGTTGTTTCTAAATTTATAATTAATTAACAATGTTATATTATGAAATGACCTAACCGAGTTGTAAATATGTCTAAAAAGGTAAAATATCCAAATGAATCGGTGATTGAATTACTACAAGAAGCAAGCCTAATTCAAGCTCTTGGTAAAACTGCAATCCAGACAACTAAATTTGAAGGCGAATATACTTCAGATAATATTTTACAGAATGTTCTTGATTTGAAATCTTCAATGAATGATGTTCTTACAGATTTACAGGACTTAAAGAACCTTTATGGTGAAATTGACAAAAAAAAGAAAGAAATGGAAGGCAATGTAAAACTTTCAGAACGGACCTATCTTGCCTTTCAAAAGGGACAAATAGAAAATCTGGACTCTATTAAAAAAGAATATGAAGCAAAATTAGTTCAAACCCAGAATGAGACTAGAAGAGCAGAAGAAAAAGCTAAGAATGATGCTCAGCAAGAAATTGCTCGTAAAGAACGCGATCGAAACAAATTAATTGCTGATACTGAGAAGGAAGTTACTAGAAATATAAATGATGCTGAAAAATTAAAAAATAGCACGATAAAAGAATTGGCGTCTGATTTAGAAAAATTTAGAAAGGATTCAGAAAAAGAGAAACAGACCAAAATTGATCAATATAATTCATCCTTTGATCAATTCATGAAAGAATTAAACGATCTTAAATCTCAGATAAGTAAGAAAGAAGATGAATTACAAAACATAACGGATAAAATTCAGTCCGGGAGGAACGAACTTAAAGATAACCAAAGTCAACTGAAGATTGATATTAAAAAATTAAAAGAATCAGTGACTCTAAAAGAAAATACTATTGATGTAAAGAAATCTGGACTGGAAACTAACATTAAAGGTGCTGAGGATCGTTTTAATTCTCTTATTTCAGAAAAAGAAAAAGTAACAAATAATGAAATTTCAAAAGCGGAAAATGAATTCGAAGGTTTGAAAGAAAAGAAACTTGAAAAATTAGAAAAGGTCAAAACCAAAGAAGAAGATAATTTTGCTAAATTGAAAGAAAACAGAGCTACTTCTGTTGCCGAATTACGTGCGCAACAAAAAGCTATTATGAAATCTTTTGAAAATAAAAAGGAAGACGAGATAACTGTTGCTGAACGAGACGCTAAAAATGCAATTGAATCAAAAAGAACAGAAATTGATAAACAAATTGACGGATTCAGAAATGATTTTGAAAATTTCAGGAAAGAAAAATTAAATAATATCAATCAAAAACTCTCAACAAGCGTTAATTCACTTAACAACAGAATAACTCTTATTAGTTAAATTCATTTCTAATTTGGTCTACATTAACAATTACAAAATTTTTTATTTGCTATTTGTCATTTTTTATTTTCATTTAGTCAAATATTTTTTTCATTTGAGTTTTAGATGCTATCGTTGTATATTTATTAATTTTGATAATAGAAAAAATATTGTGGCAAAAATAAATCTAAATTGGAGATATGTACTATGGGCCTTTCTGAAATTGGTAAACATTGTATTTGGGGTGACTGTGAAAGGCAAAATTGTTGTCATCTGTTTCTCAAGATGAATTTACTAAGGTTCCAGAACATATTGTCAGGTATATGCAGGTATATGCAAATTAGATTCCTGGAATAAACTTGTAAAAAATTTGTATCTGAAACTGAAGCGAATTTTTCTAAATTTTTCACTATAAAAATGGATAATGGATCTGAACGAAAAATAGATGTCAAAAGTATCTTCTCTCTTTTACTGATCATAGTACCTATCACAGGGGACATCCTGTACCCCGTTAAGATTATTACCGGTAAAGAAGTAGTTACAACTGACTTCTATTTTTTTTTAAATCCGATTCCGTATGATCTAAGCATTTCTGAATTTCTTGTATGTCAATTTTTTTATCTTTTTTAGGGTCTAAATCAACAATAATTTCATCAAAATCTTCATCTATTTTTATATCCAAATTTGAAATCTTTTCATATTCATTTGTTGGGCAAGAACATTTTCCTTCCTTACAATCATTCAAATTTTTTAAGATTTTGTTTTTATCATTTCCAAATTGACTTATATTTACTATTACGCGTTCATTTTGTTTTTTGATATCTGATTTCATTAATAAGACCAAAGTAAAATTTTATTTATTTGTTTCTGAGTCTTTTTTTATATTCAGACTTATAAAATATTCTACTTTCTTTTTTGAAATCGATAAAAATCATTTTTACTTTAATTTTTGCTTTAATACTCTTAGAATAATTCTATTTACTCAATATACTTTATAAATGATCCATTTTCGGCTTTATCTAGGCTGAATAGGTTTACCTAGCTAAATAAGATGAGTTAAAAACAGAATACAAAAATATTGGATAAAATCGATTTTTCATTCACAAAGTATTTAAATTCTTAAGATTAATGTAATACGTAATAAACGTGTAAACAATAATTTTCAGGTAATGAGTAAAAATAAAGATAAAGAACATAGATGTCACCATTGACTTAAAAAATACTTAAAAAATATGTTTGCACAGTTTGGTAAAAGAAGAAACTGATTCGGTATGCCATTACGA
The DNA here is from genome assembly GCA_027364495.1 of Candidatus Heimdallarchaeota archaeon. The sequence continues at coordinate 7,126 of DAHXPE010000391.1, forward strand.
GACTTAGATTTTATGCTCAATCCCGGAAGCGTTAGAAATTCTAAAAAAGCCATAACTAAAATTGCTATAATTGGTGATAGTGGTGTTGGCAAAACAAGCTTAATGGAACGATTTGTAAATTCGAGATTTACTGATTCATACAATATGACTATTGGTGGTGGTTTTTATATTAAAAAATTACCATTGGGAAAAGGTGAATCTGAAATGATTCTCATTAGCGATGTTGCAGGTCAATCACGTTTTGCTAGTATCCGATCAGTTTTTTATAGTGGCGTCGAAATAGTTTTGGCTGTGTGTGACCTTTCTAGAAAAAATACTTTGACAAATTTGGAGAATTTATGGATCCCAGAATTTCTTAACTTGGCTTCAAAACCAGATTTTAGACCAAAATTTCAATTAATTGGCAATAAAAGTGATCTTACTGACCTATTAGTTATTTCCCTCAAAGATCTTGAAGAAACTGCAAGTAAATTAACCATAAAATATCCACAAATTACCATTCTAAAACCAATTCTTATCACTAGTGCTAAATTGAATACTTTCATTGAAGAATCTGTTTCATCTAGAAAAAAGATATTTCCACAATTTGCTTAATAGAGTTATTTGTTAGATGGACTTATATGTTACTGTCAATTAATCATGTTGCAATAGGCTCAGATCCTTATACCCATCAACATAAGGATATTACCAAAATAGCCGTTATTGGGGACAGTGGGGTCGGCAAATCAAGTATAATTGAGAAATTCACAAATTCAATTTTTTCCAACGAATGCAATATGACTATTGGTTTTAATGTCATTACAAAAGATAAAACTGATGATTTATTAAAACAAAACTTCTTGGTTTTGTTAGATGTATCAGGAAAAACTCGTTTTGCTGTTTTAAGAAAATCTTGCTATACCGGTGTCAATTTTTATTTAGCTGTGTGTGATTTAACATCTCCAGAATCATTACATAATTTGGAAACTAAATGGATTCCTGAAATTATTGAGACTACATCAAAAATACAAAATAATAATATTATTATTAAAATAATTGGTAATAAAAAAGATTTACATGAAAAAATTGCTGTTTCTTATCAGGATTTAGAAATAGTGGCAAAAAGAATAAGTAGTAATTATTCAGAATTGAAAGTTCTGAAGCCTTGCGAATTAATTAGTGCTAAAGAGGATTTTATTCCAGAAAAACTCTTTAAATTTTCAATGGATAAAATTTACAAATGACCTTCTTTTTCACAAATAAAGGAAATTTAGATTTATTTTCAAATTGTTGTTTTCAATGAAAAATTCCCTGATACTTCAAGTAAGTATATAAATTTGATTTAGAATTTTTATACGTAATAATCGTGCTAAAGGTAACTTTCGTAAATAATTGGCTTGTAACCTTTTTAGCAATTATCACATTTTTTACCGGCTATTTGAGACAAAATGATGCAGTAGAATATAGAATTGATTATTAGAGTCATTATAAATGCCTATCTCTGAAACAAAAATTGCTAGTGATTTTCAGGTAAGTTCTTCATCAAGAAGAAATATTTCAAAGCTCGTTCTTTTAGGGGACAGTGGCGTTGGAAAAACAAGTTTAATAGAACGATTAGTTAATGCCAGGTTTAATCCCCTGTATAATATGACCATAGGAGTCAATTTAATTACTAAAAGATATTCAATTGGAATTAATAATTATCAGGTATTAGTCTTTAGTGATGTTTCCGGACAAACACGTTTTGCTGATGTCAGAAAATCTTATTATACTGGTGTTGAGATTGTTCTTGCTGTTTGTGATCTCACCAATAGAAAAACTCTTGAGAATTTAGAATATGTCTGGATACCTGAATTTATTCGTTCTAATCCCGTAGAAGAAGGATTAAGAATTAAGATTCAATTAATTGGTAATAAATTCGATCTTAAAAATGAATTAGAACTCTCAAAATATGATTTAGAAGAATCAGCTTATAGAATTGGGAATTTCTTCCCAGAAATATCATTGTTGAAACCTTGTCTTTTAACAAGCGCAAAGGACAATATTTTTGTGAATGAAACTTTTGGGGTTCCCAAGAATGTCATCTTTAGTTAAAATGATGTTTTCAATGTAAACGGAGCAAAATTAAAGAATAAAATTGTCTAAAGTGTTTTTTCTCTTCCTTGTTTTTAAGTTCGCCTCTTTTTTAATTTTTATAATGCCACAAATGTTATTTTTTCTTTCATCTGGATATGTACCTTTAAAATATTGACTGATACAACCATCTGTAAACTCTAATGTTTGTGCATCTGAAAGATCCAATTCGTCTGAACTTATTTGAACACCAAAACGACTATTCTTTAATTTAACATGAATGATTATGTGTGCACGACCTACCATTTTTGTATCAATGACAAAATGTTCTCCTTTCAAAAATTCCGGTAAATTTTCTCCTCTGAATTTTGCTATTTCAGAATCCATCAATCCGTTTCCTAACAAATTTTTATTAGCATTGATTTGTTCTTTTTGATTTATTTCTTCCCAAAGTTCACTTAATCGTTCAGGTGGTTCTAATGTCACCCAGTAAGTATTTACTAAGTATTCAATCATTGAATCCTTTTCATTTTTAGTTAGACATTCCCAAATTGGTAAAAGTAAATTCCACACCAGATTCCAATTCCTGGTTAAATAAAATTCAGTTATGTTTTGTAGTATTTGTGATTTAAACTGCTGTTTTAGTTCATAATTTTCCTTTGGATTTAAAATTAATTTTGAGAATGCTACATAATTTTTGATTTGCTCATTTTCACAAGATTTTTCGTCAATTGCTAATTGTAATACATCTGCTATTTCTTTAAATTCGTTAATGTCATCCCGTGCTAATGCTAAATACATGGACATGATATAATATTGTTCTAATTTTTTATTCTCTTCATTAATGTCCCATTGCACAGCGGCCAGTAATGGAATTAATTCCATTGACAAATTACGAGCTTCTTCTAAATTATTAAATTTGAAAAGATCTATTTCTCGTTGTACAAAAGTAAGGAATACGTTTTTATCTAATTGCTTTTCTATTCCTCTATTAATATATGTTTTCTTATTTTTTAATACCTTATTCCAGTCTCTATAGTATTGATGTAATTTTTTTTCTTGCTTAATGACAATTCTATAATATGTTCTCAGGACAGGTCCATAATTACGAACTTCAAGATTTTGTAAAGTTAAAATTGCCTCCTCAACGTTTCCTTCTTCAATTAACGAAATTGCTTTATGAAGCTGTTCTTCACTTATTTGCTCGTTTTCGTAAGCTTTTTGATATTCCTGAAAATTTCCCTGATACTCACCAAATTCCTTTTGTAATTCAAAATTCTTCTTTTCGAGGGTAGAATTTCTAATATTTAATGATTCTGATTCCGCAATCAAAGATTTTAAAGAATTTTGGAATAAATCTGTAATATGATAATTATAATCATTCAATCTTCTTCTATCGTAATAATTTTTAATAGTGAAATCTAGTACCGTTTCCAAATCACTATATAAATGTAATATTTTTTTATAAAACAACATTTCTATGATTAGTTGAAATCCAGCCATCCATGAAATGTAAGGTGCAGTGTAATTGTATTGTATTGGTAGAATTGTGGATAGCTTTTTAGTTACTTCCTGGACTTCATGGTCATTAGAATAAATAACAGTCTGTAAACTCTTATTACCTCTATTTTTTAACAATTCAACTGCGTTTATTATCAAAGTGTGATCTGCGGTCTCTGCTTCTCTTAAACCTGTATATTCATTTAAATTTCCTTTGAAAAGAGGTTGCAGAATCTTAACCAGAACAGGGTCAAATTTTATTTTGAAAAAATTAATACGTGCACTTTCTTCACGCTTTTCTTGAAATATTCTATCAAATTCTTTTATTTCAAATATTGTGCTTAATTCTTTTTTTATTGAATCT
>DAHXPE010000418.1 GCA_027364495.1 Candidatus Heimdallarchaeota archaeon
TTATTTTAACATTATATAAATTTGGAGTTAATTCATACGCTAAAGATATTTTATCTCCTAATAGTATAACAAATGATTCATCCAATTCAGTAATAAGGTCATTTATATTAACAACTTTGCTTTCATTATAAGCAGCTTTAATAGATCGTAAAAGTTTTCTACTGATTGATGATGCTCTTTTGATAGTTATTTGAATTTGAATAATGTCTCGTTGAGCTTCTTCAAAATTGTGGTTTACCAAAGAATCATTCAATTTCTCGGAAAAACCTGTCATTACAGTTAAATAATTGTTAAAGTCATGAGCAAAACTACCAGAGATTCTCTCTATTGCTTCCATTTTTTGTATATTACGAAGTAATTCTTCTGTTTCTTTTCTAAAAGTAATATCTCGATAAATTCCTTGGATAGTGCCATTTGGCAGTAAAATAGAACTAATTTCAATGGGTATTTTAGTTCCATCCTTTGTTTGAAGATTTCGTTCAAGCATGACACGCTTACCGTCTTTAACTTCTTGAAATTTAATAGGTGTCTTTTCGAGCTCTTCTTTAAAAAACAAATTTTGAATATTCTTTTCCAATAACTCTTCTTTGGAAAATTTAGTCATTTCACATATTTTAGAATTAGCTTCTAGAATTTTGCCTTTTTGATCAAAGATAACAATTGCATCGGATGCATATTCCGTTAAAATTCTGTATTTTTCTTCTTCTTCTTTAAGTTTAGAAATTGCTTCCTGTTGTATGATGGTGGAAGATAAAATAAAACTTAGAGATGATAAGAAACTTATATCATCATCAGTGAATTTCATGGCTTGTCTTGAATGAGCTTCCAGTATCCCGAATGGTCTTGTTTTTCCAGGAATTATAATACTTATGCCACTTACTATCTGATGGTCTTGCAATAATTTTGGTGCACCAAATCTGGTTTCATCTTTGAAATTTTCTACGATGACTACCTTGTTGTTTATAAATGTAAACCCTGCTTGGGAAGAGTAATCAATATCAAAGTATGTGTTCTCAATTGCCCCTTCATTCCAACCTACTCCCTCAATTAGCTTTAATTTGTTGCGATCATCAGCTAATTTTAATAGTATCACAAATTCAGTATTAAGGGATTTCTGTACTATTTTGGCTAGCTCAAGCATAAAAAGTTTCATATCAGGCATGTAAATTGCAATTTGTCCTAATCTAGCAATTTCAAATTGTCTTCTAGTATGTAATAAGGAGTTGTTTTCTATAAAGAACTGAGGTTCTTCACCAAAATTTGAGTTTTTATTCGGTAACAATCCTGGACCACTCTTACTCTTCTTATCACTCAATTTGAAAGAATCTCATTAGAAGCTAGTACAAATAAGTAATATATCTCAATAAATTACTCAATACCTCTCAAGTGGTATTTACAAATTACTTTATATTTCATTCTTTGTAAACAAATAATATTATCTTTAATATTAAACGATGTTTGCTACAAAATACTGTTTGGTATCTAAAACATTCTTTCTGAGATTATTTTCAACAACTAAAATATTTTGAATAGTGGAAATTTTTTTATTTTTTTTCATGAAAAAGAGATTAAATATATAATTTTTTGTAAGAGTGGTCCAGGATTGTTACCGAATAAAAACTCAAATT
>DAHXPE010000423.1 GCA_027364495.1 Candidatus Heimdallarchaeota archaeon
AATGGGATTATCTTTATATATTTTTAACTTAATTGATACTTCAGACCCAATCTTTGGGTTAGTTGGATATACAAAATCTCCGCTCCCTCCTGTTATTATTGTTTCTTTCCAATCAAACATATATTAAGTTCACAACGATTAGCTGGGTAATTTAACACCTTGGAATACAGTTACTGAACCCCACACCTGTGGAAACCAGCGAACTTTTTGAAAACCAGCTTCTTGTAATTTTTTAGTAAATTCTAGCGCATTATAAAATGCAGTTACTGATTTCATAAAATAATCATAACCAACTGGTGCTGATGAAAAAATAAATGACATTCGGGTAACTACTTTTTCAAAGTAAAATTTTACAAGAAATCGCCATAAACGGTTTAATGGAGGTGTCGCTTCGACAACTAAAAATGAACCACCAGGTCTCGTAACTCTTAAAATTTCGCGAAGTGCATAAGGGATATCAATAACATTTCTAATACCATATCCAATAGTCAACAAATCAAATTCATTATCTGGAAAAGGTAATTTCATAATATCCCCATTGACAAATTTAATCTCGTCAGTTAAACCAAGTTTTTTACAGCGCAACTTTCCGACTTTTAACATTCCTAATGAAAAGTCTAATCCCACTATTTCTGAATGTTTTAGATTTTTATTTTTAGCATGTAAAAAAGCAAAGTCACCAGTTCCAGTAGCAAGATCCAATATTTTTATTTGCCGCTTAGATTTTACCAAGGTTAATGCAAATTTTCTGGTCTTTTTGTGGGTGTAAAAACTCATGAAATCGTTCATAAGATCATAACGAGGTGCAATCTCGTTAAACATCTGAGCTACCCTATCTGGATCCTTGTTTTTGTTAGCAAAATTTTTTTGAATAATGTCTTTAGATTGCATACAATCATCTGGTGTAAAATAAATAAAAGATTAAACGCTTCTAGCAAAATACTTATAATTTAGTAGACTTTAGAAAGATATTAAAAATTGATTTTTCGTTAAAAAACACATCAGTTTTGTAATAAGAATTTTAAACTTTCTATTAGGAGTTTATTTATTATCTTTTTGGTGCTTACTTACTGATTTTAAAGTGCGTTTCTTAAATATGTCAAATAAACCGACTTTCAAGACTGAATTGTTGATTATCCTTACGACTGGTTACTTCAATATAAGTCTTGGATTAGTAATAATCTTATTAGGTCTAGGTCTCCCCAATACAGAATGGTATAAATTCCTTTACTTCGTCATTGGATTAATAGTAATGAGTTACCCATTTTTTCATTATAGGGATAGGAGAAAGGAGATAAATACGAATGTCAAGTGATAACAAATATGGAGGCTATTATGTAGCCCAAATTCTAAAGAAAAATGGAATAGAACATGTTTTTTCATTGACTGGTGGCCATATAGCACCAATCCTTATTGCATGTAAAAAATTGGATATTAAAGTAATCGATGTCCGTCACGAAGTGACAACTGTGTTTGCTGCTGATGCTTATAGCAGACTCAGTGATAAAGTTGGTGTAGCGATAGTTACTGCTGGCCCAGGAATAACTAATACAGTTACAGCTGTTAAAAATGCACAGATGGCCCAATCTCCGGTTGTTATTATTGGAGGAGCAACTCCAAGAATATTTAAAGGAAGAGGCTCTTTGCAAGATATAGATCAAATATCAGTAATGAAAACATTAGTAAAATGGCAAGCAACAATTAAATCTTACAATGATTTATGGAAAGTTTCTGAAGCTTTTTACAAGGCAAAAGAAGGGGTTCCAGGGCCGGTCTTTATTGAAATTCCAATTGATGTTCTTTGGCCAATGGATATGGTAAAGAATTCATTTGAGGTAGGAACTAAAAATTTAGGAAAATCTTTGCAAGGAAAACTAATAAAATTTTGGATAGATCGTTACATAAAAAAAACATTAGCTGGTTCTGATTCATTTGTAGTTCCTGATCTAAAAACTGTGACAAATAAGCCTTTTGCTAAAGGAACTCTGCAGAAAATTACTACCTTGTTAATGGAATCTCATAAGCCTATTTTATTGATAGGTAGTCAGGCTATTTCATATGCAACGGTTCAAAATGTTTCTAATGCCGTTGAAAATTTAAAAATTCCAGTTTATCTTTCTGGAATGGCAAGAGGTTTATTGGGTAAAGATAATAAGATACAATTCAGGCATAAAAGAAAAGAAGCCCTAAAGGAAGCTGATCTTGTAATTTTAGCCGGCGTGCCTAATGATTTTAGGTTAGAATATGGCAGGTCGATAAATAGAAGAGCTACTCTTATTTCAGTGAATCTCAGCAAAGAAGATTTAACTAAAAATAGAAAGCCTAACATTGGTATAATTAATGATCCAGGACAATTTTTAATAGAATTAGCGAAAAATGTTAGTAATCAAGATAACAAATGGAATTCTTGGTTCGAAACACTAAATCAAAGAGAAAATGAAAGAAATAAAGATATATTGAATCAAAGCAAAGAGAAAATGGAAAGGATAAACCCTCTCTTTATGAGTTTAGAGTTGGAGACTTTTTTAAATGACAATTCTATTCTTATAGGTGATGGAGGAGATATTATTGCTACAATTAGTTATATTGTCCAACCTAGAAAGCCCCTAAGTTGGCTTGATCCTGGACCATTTGGGACTTTAGGCGTTGGTGCTGGTTTTGCACTTGCCGCTAAAATTTTAAATACCGAAAAGGACATTTATCTTATTTATGGCGATGGTTCTGTGGGCTATAGCTTAATCGAATGGGATACATTTGTCCGACATAAAATCCCTATTATAGGAATAATAGGAAACGATTCTGGTTGGATGCAGGTAGCTCGTGAGCAAGTAGATGTGTTTAAAGATTCAGTAGGAACCGATCTTGGTGATAGGTATTATGAAAAGGCAGTTGAAGGCTTTGGTGTAAAAGGCTTTCGTGTGGTAAATGATTCTGAATTAGCAAATGTCTTCCAAGATGCATTAACAATATCAAAAACAAATCAAAGTGTTCTAATAAATATTATGCTTGGAAGAGGTGATTTTAGAAAAGGTTCAATCTCAATGTAATTGAAAAGGATGTTTTAATATTTACCAATTTTGTAGATAAATAGTAAATTATATTTAATTATGAGTCCAAAAAGTAATCTTTCGGTATTGTCGGTGTCCTTTAATAGAGTTTTAAGAATTTGACTAAATTTAATAGGTGCAGCTAGAGGTAGCAGCATATAATGCATTTAAAAATTTATTTTGAAGTATTTTCGATTTCTTACCGATTAAAATGCTGTATCAATAAATAAGGTTATCATAATGTTAGAAACAGTTTAAAATGGTTCATTGAATTGGCTTTTAAAGATTTATAAAAATATTACTTTATATAAAAATTGGTAAACAAAATTTCATATGGAAAAAAAGGTTAACTTTGAAAATATAAAACGATTGTGATGTATATGTCTGTACACGAAATAATAAGTCTACAAAAACAATTAAGCGACTTAATAGGAATTTCAGGTAACGAACAAGATGTAAGTGCATTTATTAAAGAGATAATAACTCCATTAGTAAATAAAGTATGGATTGATCCATTAGGTAATCTTCTTGCAATAAAACAAGGAAGTGATCCCCAAGCTCATAAGATTATGCTTGATGCGCATATGGATGAGGTCGGTTTGATTATTAACTACATCGAGGAAGATGGATATCTTCGATTTGGTCTGGTAGGAGGGTTTGATACACGTATTTTGCTAGCTCAAGCTGTTCAGTTAAAAACAGCTGATGGTAAAAGAATTAATGGAATTATTGGTGCAAAACCTCCACATTTATTATCAGCTGATGAAAGTAAGAAAGCAATTGATGAAAATGATCTATATATTGATGCTGGATTTACATCTGCAAAAGATGCTGAAGATCATGGTGTTATGATTGGAACAAATGGTGTACTTTATGATCCATTCGTGGAATTACCAAATAATATCATAAGAGCAAAAGCAATTGATGATAGATTAGGTTGTAATTTAATTATTCAATTATTAAAACGATTGAAGGATATTCAATTAGCAGAAACCTTATTGATCTCATTTTCTTGTCAGGAAGAAGTAGGTCTTCGTGGAGCTGGGAGCTCTGCTTTTTCACTTGACCCTACAATAGCTATTGAATTAGAAAGTACAACTGGTGATGATAACCCGCAAATAAAGAAAAAAGAAAGACCAGCAGAATTTTCCAAAGGGCCAGCCATAACTATAATGGATAGCAATACTATTACAAATCATAAAGTGAATGAAAGGATAATTAAAAATGCAGAATTAAATAATATTAAATTTCAGTTTAAAAAACCTAGAATTGGAGGAGGCACTAATGCAGGACGAATACATCTCACTAAAGGAGGTATTGCCACAAGTATAATATCAGTTCCATGTAAATATTTGCATTCACCAGTCACTTATGCAAGTATGGATGATGCACTCGCTGCTCTCGATTTATTAGAAGCATTCATAAGAAATAAAGCAAATATTAATGTGTAGTTAATTTTACTTTTTTGGATTCAATACTCTGATTTTTACTTACTTCATTTTCTTACCGCTTTAGAAATTTTTTTTAATGGATTATAAGGTTAAGTACTTCTTAAATCAAAACAGAGAATTGATCATTTCAGCGAATGAAATTTAATTCTATAAAAAAGGAATTTTTTGTTTTAACAACTCAATTTAACATTTATTTTATAGAACCTGTCTTCGAAGGTTTAATAAGCCCAGAAGATATTTTAGTCAATGAAAACAGATCTCAATTTATTGCTGAATCTGATACTTATAATAACCAACAAAGAGAGATTACCCGTGGCATGGGTCTTTTTGTCAGAAATAAAGTTAAATTAGATACAATTTCATGTTATACAAAGATTTATAAATTTTATTTCCTAGGAACAAACATAAATGAATTCTATTAGTCCCATAAAAAAAGAATTTCATGGTATTGAATATTATAAATATAATTCCAACAATAACAAAAAGACAATACTCTTTATTCATGGTCTTGGATTAAATAAAAATTTTTTTAGTTCCCATTTAGGTTTATATAGGTTGTCTAGTTATTCATGGATTGTCCCAGATCTAATTGGTCATGGTGAATCCTATAAAGCTGAATCCTTACTTGCCTATTCCATGAAATACCAAGCTGAACAGATTTTACAAATTCTTTTCCAAGAATCGGTATCAAATTTAATAATTGTTGCTCATTCAATGGGTTCTACGATAGCCTATTATCTTATTACAAGCATATTAAGATTAAAAGAGGTGAAAAAAGGTGAAAATTATCCTATCGACACAAAATTATTTATTTCAGTAGAAGGCAATATAGATGAAAATGATGCTTTTTTTCCTGGCCAAATTGCGTCTACAAGTTGGAATCAATTTAATAATATTGATTATTTAGAAATTATTAATGATTTGAAGATCAATAATAAAAATTATTATGAAACCATTAGATTTTGTTCACCATGGGATCTTTATGCCAGTTCAATAGAATTGGTTAAAATATCCAATGCTGAAATAACAATGCCTTTGATAGAGGCTTTTTCTCATTCTGTCCCAGTAAAAATATTTTATGGTGAAAAAAATAAGGGTTTTTTCACGTCAGAATTGCTACTGAAAAAGAAGTTTGAAATAGAATATATTCCAAATTCTGGTCATGATATGCTTCATGATAATCCAAAGGGATTTTGGGATATGATACTTAAAGATATTGAAAGACTTGAGAAAAAATAAGAGGGATTTAAATACAAACAATAAAAATTCTTCAAATTAATTTAATCATCATTTAATGTTTGATTGCCAAATCCCATACTTTGAATTTGGTTTAGGGTTAATTTTTTTTGGATGAAATCACTTATAATTCTACTATAAACTCCTTCAGACTTGAATACCCGTTTATAATTTTCACAAGCTTGATCATTAAACTGTTCACAATTAGGACATAGATGCAATTGATTTTTATTGGTATAGTTGTCTTTGCTTATAATATATTTGCGAGTTGAGGTAAATACAAAATAAGCTATAATTAGGAGTGCCAGGACAAAAATTTTGGTCATTAACCCTTCTGCATAAAATAATTGGGACAAAGCAACACCAAAACCGATCCCTAGATCGATTCTAATGATATCTTTAATTATTCTCTTTTTAAAATGAATAAAATTTCCAATTACAGAAGGAATTAAAGTTGTGAAAGCTATAACAGTTAATTCAGGAATAGAAAATCGTTGTAGTGTTGTAAAAATAAACACTAAGAGAATTGTTACGATACCAGTGCCATAAACTTCAGTACAGCCTTTACAAAGATAAACACCATTAACTCCGATCACTTCAGGACGATAGTTTTTACATAAAGGATGATGGGCAAAAGAAAACCATCCAAACATACGTAATCTCAATAAATAAAAAGAGAGTTTTTCACGGTTATTTAATGTGTTTACCAAATTTAATTTGGTCAAAAAAAATAAAACAACCGTTTTATTGGATTTTCTTGATTACCTTGACAGCAGTTCCATAAGAAACAATATTCATTAATTGACCACTTTGGCCTGCTTCACTGGAATCAAATTTGACTGATATAATCGCATTAGCACCGCGTGCATATGCCTCTTGCATGAGTCTCTGAAGCGATTCATTACGTGCT
>DAHXPE010000447.1 GCA_027364495.1 Candidatus Heimdallarchaeota archaeon
TCCTTTACCAGAGATTTTTTTATCACGCATTGATGTTAGAAGTAATGAAACTTCAGTTGATCCTGTCTTACATTTTGAATTGAAATTATTTAATTGGCTCTCTTTTATTCGCTTCAATCCTATGAATTCTCAACTGTTAACAAATCTACAATCGAAGGAGTGTCTTAATGAACTCGATTTAACCGTTCCAGATAAATTTTTAGGTTTTCTTCCTTACGAAACAATAATTGATGAATGGAACTTCAAGGATCTAAGACTAAATAAGACATTAGACAATTTATTAAGAGAATGGGAATCTAAAGATATATTAAAAGCATTAGAAATTCGTTATAAAAATGAATTTCTAACTTTAAAAAATGGATTACTTATTGTTTCAAAATTGTAATTAAAAAATTTGCTTTTTCATTACTATTGCCGATACTTTGCATGCTGTACTGTATTCATGACTTTCTTGAATGTGTTTTGGTACCGAATCTCTTTGTATTTCTTTATAACCATGTTTAGAGAAAAATTTTTCTGCTGTTTCAGTAAGTAAATAGATCTCTTTAACATTTTTTGATTTTCCAAATTCTTCCATTTTTTGGATCAGAACTGAACCAAACTTTTTATTTTGAAACTCAGACCTTACAACAACAGATCGTAATAATCCATATTGATTATAAATTTCTAAACCTGCACAGCCTATAATTTCTGAATTCTGATTTTCAAGGATAAAATAATTGTCAAACTGATCTAATACTCCTTCGATAGGTAGATGTGAATCATCTAATAATTGTTTAACAGGGAGGAAATCATTGGATCTTGAAATCCTAATTAAAACTTCTGTATTTTGTTCTAGCATAATTATTACCTTAAATAGGCTTTTTTGCTAAGATTATTGATGAAAAGCTGATATATTCTTTTCCTTCAAAAATAAATGAACCTTTTTCACCCAGTGTTACATTTATATCAATGAAACCAGATTTTTGTAATAATTTTATTGTTTCATCTTTTGTCAAAGCGCCGCCAATGCAAGAACACCAAAGATCATTGTTTTTCATTAGTGCTTCAGAAAAATCTCCTCCAGAAATAATGTCTGCATCAATAAGTTGTCCACCTGGTTTTAACAATCTAAATGCTTCATTAAATACGGCTTGTTTATTCATGGTAAGGTTGATAACACAATTACTGATAATTGCATCAGCCAAATTGTCATCCAATGGTATCCCTTCAATTGATGCTTTTACTAATTTGACCTGTGTCAATCCTTTTTCTTTTGCAATGCGACTTGCCTCCTCAATCATCGCATCAGTGAAATCTACACCTATAGCCTTACCTTCTAAACCAACCACTCGAGCTGCTAAAAATAAATCATGCCCTGGTCCTGAACCAAAATCAATTACAGTATTTCCTTTTTGTATTCTTTTTTGTAAAATGGGATCTAATCGATAACATCCAAATGAAATGCTTTGATCAAGATTTAATGGATCTTTATCAAATGGATCTTTATCAAATGAACTAAGCAATATTTCGGTACCAACATCTGGTGAGCAGCAGCATGAAGAGCTATTATTTTTCGCTGTTTTCAATGCTTCTGTATAGGATGTTTGTATTACTGTATCTTTATTTTGCATTTTTGTCGCCTTTTAGAAATAAATATTCCTTTGGAATATTCTATTATAATATTCCAGTGGATTATTATTTAAAGGTATCGAAATAAGAAAAAATTGCTATCAGTTTTGAAATAATAAATCAAGCTTAACAATCTCCAGGTTTGCAAACTTTAATTATTTGGTAATCGGTTGCATATTCAGGACAGCAATCATAAAAAAAACCAACCAATCTAAGCATGCGTTCGGTTTGATCTTTTACAAAAGCTCTTCCGCATGATGATAATTCATAAGTCCGCTTTCTACCATCGGTATTTCCTGTTTCAGTTGTTTCAATTATGCATCCAAGTTTTAATAATCGTTTTAAGATTTTATAAGTTGCGCCAGCTGTTGGAACCCAATCTTTACCTATTTCAGATTCAATCATACTTACAATTTCACTGCCAGTCATGGATGGATGTTTGTGAAGTACAAATAAAAATAATGTTTGAATAGATGTAAATTCACTAACATTTGGCATATCATTTTCTTCTAGTTGATTCATAATTACATTCAATAATAAAATCTCATGAAAATATTTAAATTATTCCATTGGAATAATAACACATATTCGTCTTCCTTTATTTTTTTATGGTTGATTTTACTAGATAATCACTAAATGAGATTTATAATCAAAAAGTGAATAAAACTATTTCAACATTTGAGTGAAAATAGATAAGAAATTGAACCAAAAAATTATTATAAGTAAAAAAAGAGAAATTTATTTAATAAAATTCATAAGAACGGTATTTATATAATAAGGATACGGATACTAACTTGGGAATAGATTTAGGGATAAAAACTTTTTCACATCTGTTGATAGAACCAATATATTTTTACAGTAACTCACCAGT
>DAHXPE010000454.1 GCA_027364495.1 Candidatus Heimdallarchaeota archaeon
CTTTCACCACGAATAGATTGTTGACCAACAGCGGCTGCCATTTGCGTAATACTTAATGGTGATCCTCTTGCTCCAGTTGTAGCCATTATAACAACGGTATTATCTTTACCTAGATTTTGTCGAGCAACTTTTCCGGAATCATCACGTGCAGTACCTAATATTTTCATTACTTCTTTTTCTAATGTCTCTTTGACTGTTTTACCAGGCTGTGCTGCTAATTCTCCCTTTCTATATTTCTCAATTAAATCATCGACTTTCTTTTTTGCTTCATCGACAACAGAATTTACCTTTGCTTTAACTTCTTCAGGTAAATCAATATTTTGTAATCCCATTGTAAATCCTAAATGTGAAAGGTATTTGAGAAGCATCTGCATAAGTGAATCGATAAATTCTCTTGCCCTATCACTACCATGGTCCTTTACCACAACGTGTAAAACACTCTCTGATTCATCAGCACCGATTGCTTTTCTGTCAATGGTACCCGTGAGTAATTCACCATCTCGAATAATTACTGCATCGTCAGAATCGATTTGTAAGTTTGTTAAAGGATCTCCGACTGAAGTTCTTGTTTTAGTTGTTATATTTACATCATTGGGGAGCATTAATGAAAATAACTGTTTACCAGTCCATAATTCTTTAGGAAATTCAATAGCTGGTTTAGGTAAATCTTTTTCATAATTTCCAGCAAGTAATAATTGCCAAGCATCCTCTTTCTCGAAAAAAGTTTTCTTCCAAGTAAGTAAATAAGCAGCAGTTACATAATCGTGGATAGCTCCAATAATAGGACCACCATACCTAGGTGATAAAATCTGTTCCTGAACACGCATTAAAACTCTGGTTTCTGCACGTGCTTCCTCTGATTGTGGAACATGAAGGTTCATTTCATCACCATCAAAATCAGCGTTATAAGGAGTACAAACACACAAGTGAAGTCGAAAGGTTTTACCTGGCATAACTCGTACTTCATGAGCCATAATTGACATTCTGTGTAGGGAGGGCTGTCGGTTAAAGAGAACAATATCACCGTCTTTCAAATGTCTTTCTACGGTATATCCTTCTTCAACACCTTCTGCAGTTTTTGATAAATCACCAACGAAACGAAGATCAATTCTTTTTTTATCTTTTCTAATAATATAATTTGAACCTGGATGATTTGCTGGTCCATTCATGACCAATTCTTTCATTTCTTCTATATTCCATTCTGTTACCTTTTCTGGAATAGTAAGAATTCTTGCTATTTGCTCTGGAACACCAACTTCGTTAATTGAAATATTAGGATCCGGTGAAATAACAGTACGAGCTGAAAAATCAACTCTCTTACCTGATAGGTTACCTCTGAAACGTCCTTCTTTACCTCTAAGTCTTTGTGTTAAGGTTCTTAAAGCTCTTCCAGATCTATGTCTTGCTGGAGGAATACCAGCGACTTCATTATCCATATAAGTTGTAACGTGATATTGAAGTAGTTCCCACAAATCTTCAACAATTAATTGTGGTGCACCAGCCTCTATATTTTCTCGAAGTCTTTTGTTTATACGAATTATATCTACTAATTTGTGTGTTAGATCATCTTCAGATTTTATACCAGATTCTAATGTAATAGAAGCTCTTACGGAGACCGGTGGAACAGGAAGAGCAGTCATAATCATCCATTCTGGTCTAGAAAAATTTGTATTTATCCCTAAAAGGAATAGATCCTTTGAAGGTATTCTTTCAAACCTCTCCATAATCTCACTTGGAGTTAATTTTACTGGACCTTGTGATGTTTCTTCATGGAAAGTCGTTGGTTTTTCATATTTAATTTTAAATTGTTCATGACTACAATGTGGACACTTAGATTTTTTTCGGGCATCCTTGACAATATCCTTCTGGATTTTAAGAAGAATACCTTCTCCTTGTAGTTCAGCTTCCTGAAGTTTTTGATAATACTCTTCGATTTTTTCATCATCTAATAAAATCCTAGAGCAGACACGACACGTTGATTTAAGTAATTTATGAATAATAGATTTAGCATATCCTACATGAATAACCGGTCTAGCTAATTCAACTATCCCAAAATGACCAGGACAGTCACCAACTGCATTTGCACAGGATCTGCATCTTTGACCTGGTTCAATAGTACCAAGCCTTCTATCCATTAACCCTGATTCAATAGGTGTACCATCTTCGTTGTATGTATCCGGGGATATGATCCTTGCAACGGCCATTCTTCGTATTTCTTCAGGACTTAATATTCCAAATTGAATTTGAGAAATTTTCTTTAATTCTGGACTCCACAAAACTTATAGCCTCTAAACTACATAAATTAAGAAATGAATTTATTATTGTTGAATGTTTCTTTGTTAGTTTTTCTAACCATTCTATATTAACCTTTAAAATAATACCGTTAACCTAGTACACGATTAAAAGCAGAAAAAAACTAGAAATTTTTGTTTTTATTCGAATATATTCTTAATTAATTAATATTCAAAATGAATTTTTGTATTTTTGTAATTTTCTAATTATTTTTTTCAAATTATTTCTAATTTCTGACTTTTAATATATCTCTTTCTAATATTTTAAAGTAGACTTTGACTCTTAGATTCAAGTCTTAATAAATTTCATTTATATAAACGTTGAAACGGTTAAATATTCTAAATACCTTCAAAAAGGTTTTGAACAAATTTATTTGGATTAAATCGTTCTAAATCTTTGTAACTTTGACCAATTCCTACATAAACAATTGGTTTTCCATTTGTGGCATAAGAAATGCTTATTACAGCTCCCGACTTTTCATCTGCATCCATTTTACATAAAATTGTTCCATCAATTCCTATTTCTCTATCGAAATCTCTTGCTTGATTGACTGCATCATTACCTGTCAAGGCGTCTCCAATGTAAAAAGTAAGGTCAGGATTAGCAATTCGTTTAATTTTTTTCATCTCACCAATTAAATCATGATTCACTGCCATTCGGCCAGCAGTGTCAATTAGAACCGCATGTAAATTTCTTGCAATTGCATGCTGAATTGCATCAAATGCAATAGAGCTGGGATCTGCACCATATTTTCCTTCTATACATTTTATTTTAAGTCGATCAGCATGTTCTTTTATCTGTTCTTGGGCACCAGATCGAAAGGTATCAGCCGCAGCAATAACAAGCCTAAATTTTTCTTTGTTTAATAAATAAGCAATTTTTGCTATTGTAGTAGTCTTTCCTGTTCCATTTATTCCTAGAAATAATATTACGAAAGGTTTTGAAATAATTTGTTTTTTTCTGGTTTCTAAAATTTGCAGAAGATCTATATCCACCTTAGGAGAAATAATTTCAAGAATCGTTTGTTGCAAAGGTTCAATAAAAAGATTCCTCATGTTAGAAAATCGTTCAGTACGTGTTCCGATCATTTTATCCTTAGTGCTTTGAATTATTTGATTTGCAACCTCTGATCCTACGGAATTCTTAATAAGAAGTAGCTTGAATTCCTTCATTGCTTTATCAATATTTTTCTCATTAATTTCAGTGGTTTTTAATTTTTGGACAAAAGATTTCAGTCCGCTCTTAAATAAGCTCACATTATTCCACTTTGATAGGCATTAATGGTAAAATTCATTATTGTTTTGGAAAAAACATTACTTGTTTGCTTCTGAGACAGGAACCAGTTGATTTAAAATGTTTTCTCTCTGAGCAATCATGTTTTCGAGTTGATAAACTTGAGACGATAAAGTAGTAAACGATTTTTTAAAAATTTCAATTCGAGATTCAATTTTTTTAATTGATTCATCAACTGGAATGTTTTTTAATATGTTTGAGCCTAAATCATGTAAAACAGTTTCTTTGGAATTAATTGTAACTGGAACTAAAATTTGTGTTCCTAATGGAATGAGAATGGTTTCATCTTTTGGTCTACTAATCATTTCTTTCAGAGCTGCTTTAGAACCTTCCAAATCAATGATTGAATCATTTATCAATTGTGTTTGTTGTAATAAAAATTGTAATTGGCTTCTTAATTGATCTGTCTCTCGAATTAATGCTTGCACATCATTATATGAAAGTTTGGCTGTTTGATTGTTGGAAGATAATTCTCTTGACAATTATTTATCCTCGAATAATTTTAAAAGACCCAGCTTTGCTAAATACATCCCCAATAGGGTCGTCAATTTGGTCCTTTTTCATTTCTTTTACTGAACTGATTTTAATAATCTGACGTTTAATTTTATGTTTACTACCATAATGGAGAAAGATCTTTTCTTTTGCTTCTAGCTCAGCTGAAGCTCTGATAACTTTTGAAAATTGTATTTTTTCTTTATTTATATTAAGTGTTCCTTGGACATTATAATATTTTATAGCTTTTGACATATATTTAACCTCGAAATTATTTTAGAATTTTGAATTATAACGGAAATAGAGCATTTGTAATTGCTATTGTTTCTATTCCAGTGCTATTCTGACCTAATAATGCTCCTTTTGAATTACAAATTATTCCACTTGAAGGGAATTGTGCTCCGCGATTTACAGTAGATGTATCTACTTTCTTTAAAGAAAGAATATCAAGAATATTATCTAACTCATCGCTATTTGTAATTAAAGGACTTGCAATAGCTCCTAAAGTATTTGTAATAACTAAGGAACCAATTAAATCTGAATTATTTAACTTAAGTGGTACAATTTCTGTATCAAGAGTTTCACCAATAGAATCCCGTGTCGTTTTGGGAATTAACGGGGATAATATTGAAACTTTATTGGTTGTTAAAATGAGATTACCTAAAGCAAAGTAATCAAAATCATACCTTGTAACCCGTAAATTAGGAAAAGTATTTTTGAGTTGAATTTCAATATCCTGGGAAATAATTGAAGATAATACTAATCCCTTCTCATTACCTTTAATTAAGGCCCCTATTATTGTAGGATCAAAATTGAACGAAAAAATTTCAGTTTTAAGAGCTCTATATAAGGTTTCTTTAAATTTGTCCGGTAAGTTATCCGCGACAAGGGAATAATTATCAGTTGTGACAGAATAAAGCCCAATATTAATATTTCCAGCAAACTGAGCTAATTCAACTGTCATAAAAATCACAATCTGAAATAAAAGCTCATATTATGCAAGAAAAACTTCAACAGAATCGTCTTCTGTCTTAGTAACTTTTACAGTAATTTTTCTTGGGGGATATTCAATGCCTCTTTGGAAGATGAATTCATTGACTTTTTCGTCAATTGTAACTTCTTCAACATCAAAATGTCGTTTTATTCTTTCTCTTAAATATCTCATAGCACGTGGGGCTCTTCGAACTCGGGGTATTTTTCTTCCATAAATTGGTTTTGAAAAAGAAATCGTGACTGTTTTTTGTTCAATTATTTCTGAATCAATATCTTGAGCATCTGACATAAATCATCACTAATTATTTTAAATACTAAAAATCTTTGAATTTTAAATTTTGTAATTGTTTTGTCGCCATCTATGACGTTTTGGATGGGTTGTAATTTTTCTTTGGGTGCGCATAATAACCCAAGTAGGAACTGTTTGATTTTGCTTTACTAATCTCCCAAGTCTTAATTTTTTTGCATGGGGAATATTTCTAGTCATATAATTCACCTATATCAGAATTAATTTTATTTTCCTTGTTCTAAGAGGATTGAGGGACCCATGGTAGATTTAATATAAACCTTTCGTATTTGTTGATTTCCTCTTGGTAATTTTGCTTGAATACTTGAAAGAGCTGAATGAATATTTTCAACAATTTCATCATCAGTATTTGCTAAGGTTGCTACTCTTGCGTTGATACAAGGATTTTCCCTTACTCTTAATCGAATAGTTCTTGCATATTCATCTTGTAATGCAGTTAAATCAACATTAGGCTGAATTGGCTTAGGCATTTTTCCTCTGGGACCCAATACTTTACCAAAAAATCGACCAACTTGTGGCATAAATTGTCTATCGGCCAAGAAAAAATCATTATTATCTGCTAATGTCTTAGCTCTTTTTACTTCTTTTGAATATTGTTCCATTCTGTCTTTGTTAATAACTGTGATATTTTCAATAGCATCAGCTTTAACAGCTAAATCGCCTTCAGCAAAAAGTGCTAAATTTATTTTTGTTTTTAAAGGGTGAGGAACTTTAGTCTCTAAGTTAAATCTTTGACTGGGATCTTTGAGATTGACGTCACGAAGAGAAACGAGAATTTCTACACTTTCAACAAAATTCCGTTTTTTAGATTCTCGAACTTTTTTTAATGCGTTTTCTATTGAATTCGTTTGATAACTCATTAATAACACCAAAATGATGAATGATTCTAATTTTAGCTTTTATTGGTATTTGGAGTAAAAATTGAATTATAATATATGACATAAAATAACCCCTGCTTTATCCTAAAATTCGAGAATCGAACTAAAAATTTGGTTAATCCAAATAATCGATGAACTTTTTAAGACAAAAAAAGTCTTCAATTCATAGCAGATTAACATTTTAGTTAAATAGTTACATTTCGCGAATATTTTAAAAATTTTTTTTGACTTTAGATTAATTGAGAGTGCTGAAAAACTCAATTTAACCTTTTTCGAAAAAGTCAATCTTTATTCAGATTAGCCAATGAAGTTCAAATTTAATTTTTCCTTTTTTCAAAAATCGAATTATTCAGCACACTCTAATTAAGTTAATCATTTTTTAGTTATTTTTTATTTTATAGGATGAAAATTTTTAATTTTACCTTTTAATTACGTTATTCGTTATATATTCGGTTACGATTAATTAATTTCTTTTTAATTCTTAGTTATAAAGTCTTTTTAAAATCCGACATTATGTATATATCCTATATAAATCTAATGAATGGTGATTTTTTAAATTTTTGTTGATTTTCTGAAATTTATATTACTCCACGAATATTTTTCAGTTCATTGGATTTGAATAAAGGTCAAATTTTCCCTATTGTTATTATTAATGACTTTGAGATCTAATTTAAATGCTAAATCTGCGAAAACCAAATTAATAAATCCGGTTGATTATTAATCCAGTAAAAATAAAGAATTTTTAAACACTAAAAAAATCCTCCAATTAAAGTGAATTTTAGGATTTAAAAGTATTTTAACTTTAAATTAAAATTTTTAATTTAATTCTAAATCCAATTTGATAAAGACTAAATTTTATCAATCAAAAAATTGAATGGTGTAATTTATGAGTAAATTTGTTGAAGTCAAAGCATTAATTGATGGTGGAAAAGCATCAGCTGGTCCTCCTTTAGGATCAACGTTAGGACCTTTGAGAGTTAATGTAAAAGATGTCATTGCTCAAATTAATGAAAAAACAAAAGAATTTACCAATATGAAAGTTCCTGTTATTGTCAAAGTAGACCCTGAAAAGAGAACCTTTGAAATTGAAGTTAAGACTCCACAAACAAGTGTTCTATTAATAAAGGAAGCAGGTGCTGCTAAAGGAAGTGGAACTGCTGGTACCGCATATGCTGGAAATATAGAATTTGCTAGCGTTATCAAGGTTGCAAAAATGAAAAAAGATTCTATGTTTTCAACAACTTTTAAAAATACTGTTAAAGAAGTTGTTGGTACATGTCTGTCCTGCGGGATAACAATAGAAGGAAAAAATGCAAAAGAAGTTTTTTCTGATATTGATGCAGGAAAATACGACAAAGCTATTGCTAGTTAAATTTCATTTTTTGGGGAATGACATCTTTAACTCAATCAATTGAGGAAAAATGTGGAATTTGGTCCTACCATAATAATTTTTTTCAGCATTTTCCATTTCAATTAAATAAGCACATTCCAGAAAATTTCATTGTGAATGAAATTTTAAATAATAAGACCATCATGGAACCACTGGCAAATTTTGGGAGGGAAGAAAAAGGTTTATTTATTCATTGTGTTTTAAAGAAAAAATTGATTGATACCCCCGGTGCAATCAAGATATTATCAAAGGAATTACATGTACCTAATGATTGGATAGGTTATGCTGGTTTAAAAGATGCTCAGGGAATTACTTTTCAACGGATAAGTATTTTTAACACTCAAATTGAGAACCTTCAAAAACTCTTCTTTACAAATTTTTCTTTATTTAATTTTACTCGCAAAAAGTATGAAGTTAATTTAGGAGATTTATGGGGAAATCGATTTACTATTACTTTAAATCCTAGGAGCTTAAATATTGATGAATCAATCTTTATAAATGAAATAAAAGAAAGAATTCAGGAATTGGATAAATTTAGTTTTCCTAACTACTTTGGTTTGCAGAGGTTTGGAACGAATCGTCCTGTTTCACATCAAATTGGAAAATATTTACTACGTAAAGATTTTGAATCAGCTGTTAAAACTTATTTAACATATACCTCGGCGTTTGAAAATGAAAAACTCTCTCTATTAAGAAATACCTTATCAATCGACTGGGATTATAAAAGATTTCGAGAAAATATTCCAAAGAATTATAATTATGAAATTATTATGGCAAGATCCCTAGAAAAATATCCAAACAATTATTTTAGAGCTTTTAATGAAATTCCTCTTCGAATGAAAAAATTCTTTATTAGTAGCTATCAATCATATATTTTTAATGAATTATTATCGAAATATTTAAGCAATTTTCAAATGGATGAAAAAATAATTACTGAATTACCACTTATTTCACAGAATGCAGATTTTTCAACATTTCCTGATTATTTACAGAATTATTTAATGTATTTATTAAAAAAGGATGAAATAGATTTAAAGAATTTTAAAGATCTTAATATTTATTTTAAATCTTCTAAAAAACAGTTAAGAAAAACTTTTATTTCGCTTACAGATTATAATTATCAAATAAATAATAATAATCTCATTTTATCATTTTCCTTACCTAAATCAAGTTATGCAACGATGATAATACGTGAGATTACCAGGGAAAATTAAAAAATTTGATATAAAATTGAAATTATTTAAATTTGTATATACCGTTCTCTAATTTACCCTCAACCTCTTTGCGTTTTATTAATAATTCAGTAGCTTTCTGGACAGCAACGACAGTTAAACCAATGTGTCGAGCTATATCCTCAATAGCGATATCACTTTTTTGAGATTGGAGCATTTCAAGGAGCAATTCTTTTTTTGATTTCCCAGAAACTTCATCATCGCTTTTTATTTTCTTCATAGCTGCCTTAATATTCTTTCCACAACGTGGACAGTCGAATGAACCCATTACAGTTAAAGTGATTCTTCCTTCTTTATCAGGTAAGGGGCTTGTTAGAGTCCATGTGCTTGATGGTGGGTGTTCTTTTGGATTTACAACCTGACCACAACTTTTACAGCTAATCGCTACATCTTTTTCTTTGGTTTTTGTTCTTTTTTTTCTTGTTTTTGTCTCTGGGACCTCTAATTCATCATCTGAATCGTCCATTTTTTATTCTCCGAGAAATTTTCCTTGTAAATACCTGAATCTATTTGATACAATTTTCAAATTTTTATTTTATTAATTTTGATTTGTTAATGAATTTTAAGTTTCTTATAAAAAAATTTGTAAATTATTCTTTTGTTTTTATATTGAATTATTGTATTGAAAGGATAGAAATAAATTGAGATAGCAAATATGTGAGTTGAATTTCTTCATTTGCCCCTTCTGTTAATCTAAAATCTATTTCACTTACGGTCTTTATCATTTCTATTAGTTGTCTATTTTCTATATTTTGTTCTTTCAATAAAGTTGAATTTATCTGTCCTATTAGATCTTTTCCAGAAATTCCAACAGTATATAATAATGAACGTAATTTTGATCTTGCTTCTTGAAATCCGCTCATTTTTTTATTAATCAGAATTGAAATAATTTTCTTTACTTCGTTAGGATCTGCTTTGCCAGCTATATCATTAACAATATCTTCTGTAATATTACTTGAGAGAATTGCACATGCTTGTAATAAGTTTAATAATTGACGCATATCACCGTTACATATTTCAATAAGTGATTTGATAGCGTCTTCAGTTGCCGAAATGGATTCAGATTTACAAATTCTTAATGTTTTTTCTTGAATTAATTTATCAGAAATAGGCCTAAACCTGAAAACTGCGGTTCTCGATTGAATTGGTGGAATAATTTTACTGGAATAATTTGCTATTAGAATAAATCTAATTTTTTTATATTTTTCCATGGTTCTTCTTAATGCCTGTTGTGCATCAGCAGTCATATTGTCTGCCTCATCAAGGACAAGTATTCTAAAAGGTGCTCCCGCTGAAGGAGCTATACTGGCATAATTTTTTATATCTTCCCTAACAATCTTAATTCCTCTTTCATCACTTGCATTTAATTCCTTATAATTTTCTGAAAAACTATCACCAAATATGTCTCTAGCAAGAGCAAGAGCAGAAGAAGTTTTTCCAACTCCTGCAGGACCGGCAAATAAGAAATGAGGCATCTTATTTTTTTCATGTACAAAAGCCTGAAGTCTGTTTATAATATGATCTTGACCTAAAACATCTGATAATGATTTTGGCCTGTATTTTTCTACCCACATCACGATTTTTTCAACCAAATTTTTTACAGTATTTAATTCATAATCAAAATCAATTTTTATTTCAAAGAATATAAATAAATTAGTTATTTTAAAGTTCAAATTTAATAAATTATATTAATTCTTTTTAATTGTATTCTAAATAGCTTTTATCAAAATTCTCTTAAAAAAATATTATCTTAACGTAAGAAATATTCTTTAAAATTTATTTTATATAATATAAAATCTATTTTGTCATTTTAATTACTATTCAGAAATTTGATTTCATTATATCTTTAGGAAAATATTATTTCGTAATTTGTAGTTAGTGAAAATATTTTTATAAAAAGAATTTTTTTTAATGTATTTGTAGTTTAAAAAAAAAATTTCTTAATTTATTCTTGGAGATTTTATTTAAAATGAGTAAAGATAAAATTTATGGGGCATTTATCGCCTTATTATTCTTTGTAATTTTACTTTTCTATATATACGTTGTTTTTATTCCAGTAACTTTGCCTTTTATTGGCATTAAGTTAGCAGATGCCTCTTGGGCCTTGAATAATCCAACTTGGACACAATTTTTCATAATGCTTCCAGTTTTTGGTGGTGTAGCCTTATTTAGCTTTATATTTATTTGGATTGGTTACACTATGGCAACAACTCCTCCGCCAGAACCCATTGATTTAGACAGCTTAGATTTAGACGATGATGAAGAAGAAGCTAAAACTACCTAATTTTTTAAAGGTATTTTAATAATTTTTTTTTAATAATATTATTCATAATAGTAAATAAATACTATTTATGAACAGGGGAGTGAATTTAAAACTATTATATATCTCTTCTTACAAATATTAATAAAACAACATATAGGATTGATGATAATGTTTAATATTAATAATTTTAAAAAGAAAAAAAGAGCATCTCCTTTTATTGAAGAAGGTATATTGATAGTATTTGGACTATTCATATTTCTGATCATACTTGGAAGTATAAATCAGATTTTAAATTGGTTTATTTCGTTTTCAGAAAAAATATTCAATAATATAAAAAGCAATATTCCATTTGTAGGAACCTATCTAGGATTGCCAGACGGCTTTTTCCAGCTGTATTTTAACAACTTTGTGTGAGTAGGTTCCACCGTATTTTCTATTAGGTCGTTTTTTGGATTTACTTAACTTGTTAAATTCATTAACTGTTTTCTTGGGGATACCATTTAAAATGGCACCGGATTTTCCACAAAAATGACCTCTTGGATTGCTTTTCTCCAAATGAACATTAAGATTAGTTCCAGGAGTTTTTTTGAAAACTTTCTTTTTACTGTGTGATTTAAAACTTGTTTTAGTCATATTTTTCACTTTATTAAGATTAATCAGGCATTAATCCTGCAACTTTTGTAATCAGACTGTTGAGAACAACGTTAATTATTACATACCATCCGACATACGTTGGTGTGTAATGTAGATTTGGATTTTCTACACATAATTTTTGATATCCACCTAAATTATTCCATTGCGTACTATTTAACTGCGAAGGACTAGTGATCGGCCCAGAAATATGTAAACTATTTGGAATTGCGGTATTTCTTTGATATGCACAATTGTAACCAAATTGAAAAATAGCGGTTTCTGGGAGATCAAATGGAATATTTGCAACTAAATTTTGATTATTAGTTTTTGTATTATTATAATATGCATTAAGTGAGAAGAAAATTAATATCAATGGTAAGAACGTAAATAACATTGGTTTCATTCTCATTTTCATTAATTCAGATTGCATCCTTTGAAAAGTAGCTTTTTGATTTTCCAGTTTCTTTTTCAAGATAGGATCTTGAGAACGCATAGCTTTTCGTTGCAATTTTGAATATTCTTTGGTCTTCTTCGTATAAAGTTTAAGTTTTTTCAAATCAATGAATTTTCTCGAAATAATTGTTGATAAAACGGTAATCGCAGTTGCAACAAGAATTATGAAAATACTACTACCAGGAGGATTATGCGGTGCTATATAGGATAAAAATCCGTCTACGATATTTGTAATTGAACTGACTATGTCTTGCATGTTTATTCCCTAAATGATTCCTAAAAAGTCACGAATAGCTGGATGCATCTCCGCAGCTCTTTCTTTTATTAAAATATCAAAATACTGTCTCATAATTGATACACTTAACAGTATTCCCGTTCCTGTGCCTAAAGCGCCTAAAAAGTCTGCAAATGCCGCTAATGTACCTATAAACAAACCACCTAAAACAGCAGCAGCCGGAATATACATTTCCAATCTTTTTTCAATAGTTTTCTTACTCCGACGCCAACCCGGAATCTGCATACCCGCGTCTAATAATTGCTGAGATACATCTTTCGGTCCCATACCAGCAGTTTCAACCCACATTTTAGAAAAGAATATGGAAAGGATTATCATAGCTGAACCATAGACTATTACTCTTGGTATTGAACTCGTCAATAATGAAAAATTTATTAGATTATAATTTGGTGGCGTACCAACTCCGGTTGGAATTACTCCACCTGAACCCCATATTCCACGAGGTGGTGTTAAGAAAAAAACTAATCCGCCAATTGGCTGTCTTTGACCATTAATAGTTCCAAAAGATCCTAATAATTGAACCAAAGCATTTGTTGGAGCGACATTAGCAAGCATTTGGGCTACGAAATAAATATCGGCAAAAACTGCAGAAACTAAAATAACAGGTATGTTTGAAGTATAAAGTAATTTAATGGGGTATTTGCCTCTGAAACCTCTATGCTCAGAGTAAGAAACAGGTATTTCTACTCTCATACTTTCAAAATAAATAACAAATAAGAATACGATTATTGTCGCTCCAACTGCGACAATACTACCAGTTGGTAATGCAGGTCTTAAGGCTAATTTTTGTATTGCACCCAATGGTCCATATTTGGGATTAATTGCAAGTTCGAAAAAAGCAGTGAATGTTCCTAAAGGAAGGTTATCTGGTACATTAATAGGTGCAAAGTAAAATGAATTCCAAAAAATTTGGGTAGCTACACCTCCAGCGATAAATAAAGAAATACCGGAGCCTAGTCCCCAACCTTTTTGAATCATCTCATCTAAGAGAATGATTATTATTCCTGCAGCTAATAATTGGGCCATAATTAAAATGATTTTTTGGTTTCCTAGAGAAGCCATTGTTCCATAGGCACCACCTATAATGTAAGCAGCTCCTTCAAAAATTGTCATAAAGACAGAAAGCACCTTTTGAGCACCAGTATAAAGAGCTCGCTCTTCAGGATCACCCATATCAACATTAATAATTTTGGATCCTACTAAAATTTGTAAAATCAAACCTGCAGTTACTATTGGTCCAATTCCCAGTTCAGCAAGAGTTCCTCTTTGACTTGCCATAATTGTTCTTAAAAATTCAAAAGGGTCCGGTTGTCCTTGCGTAGAAGCTATACCAAAAATTGGAATGGAAGACATTATAAAATAAATTATTAGACAACCAAAGGTCCATAAAACTTTTTCATTAAATTTTACTTCATTCTTTGGTTTTAGTATTTCTGGTGTAATAGACATAAACGGTCTTAACACCTGTAAAAATTTAGATGCCATATCTAACACTTATCTATATTTTAATTTTGTAACTGCATTCGAAATTATAATTTTAGTTTTCTTTTTTTATGAAATAATTTTATACTGGAAAATCTCACAATGGATTAATTTTAGTGAAATTTCCAATTTCAAAAAACCATTTCACATCATGATTTGCTTTTTTTATTAAGCTTATATTTGTTTCATTCACTTACATTCAGTTAACATATCGTTATTTATTGATGCCATTATTAATATATTAAAAAAAAAAAAAATTAAAATGAAATACTCCAACCGGGATATTCAGGTTTTCATCCCACAGATAAATAACCATTTGAACCCGGGTCAGCAACTCGAGAGGCTGCAATGCTTGACCGAACTACACCATTGGAGCATAATTTGATTTTTATTTTTAAAAAAATTTAATTACTGATCTATGATCAAAAATTTATTTCTATATAAGTCTTTTTACAAAGGATTAAAATGTATTATAATAATGAGCAATACTCCAATTATCGACATACAAAAATTTGCTGATAAATTAACTGAATTATTATCTAAAATTGTATTGTTTTTCATTTTTTTCAAATTTTGAGTATTACAATCCTGATGTGAACTGTTTTCAATATATAATTTGCATACTGGACAGAAATATTTTTTTTGAAGGGTTGCGCCAAGTAAACTATCCACTATTTGACCTAAAAATCCCAATATAGTAATGAATAGGAAAATACTGATAATATCTGTTAAAGTTAAGGATATTTTAACTACAATTAGGTAAGTGATAGAAACCAAAGCAATTAATGTAGCTCCTAATAGACCGCCTAAATTTCCCAATAATGTCACTCCCCCAGATGTTCCTTTAGGAACAATTTTTTTAAAATTTAGAATATATCTTGGATCTGACTTATTTAGGGTCCCAATTTCAGTAGACCAAGTATCAGCTGATGCAGATGCAACAAATATTATTCCTCCTATTAAGAATGGAAATACTAGTTTTCCATTAACACCGGAAACGAATAATTGAAACAAAGCAAATAGAAATAATCCTAAGGAATTTGAAATAACTTGTACACCATTTCTATTTCCACTCTTTTCAGAAATTATTTTATTTCTTTTCCTTTTTAAATTCATTTTAGTTAATATTGACGATGGGATAAAAAATGCGAATAATACAATCCAAAAAAGTAATTGAGAAATAAAAATAATAATTGAAAACAATGCGGCTATTATTATTCCATCAGGCCATCGTAAAAATTTTTTTCGAATTATGACGAAAAGAATGGCTAAATGAATTACCAATCCAATTAAGAGATATAATACTAAATCCAATTCATTTTCTACCTTAAAATTTTAGAATTCACGGATTTTATATTAATTTGTACTTCTAAATTAATTTAAATGAAAGAATTTTACTAAATAGTCGAAGAGTTTTTTTCATTAAATATTCCTCTTTTGTTTCTTGTATCACTATTCGTTTTATTAAAAATATTATTAAACGTAATTTATTTTGGTAAATCATTTAAGATCTAATTTTAAATTAATAAATGGAAAATAATTAGGCTTTTAATATGACAAAAGTATTAGTTACTGGTGGTGCTGGTTTCATAGGATCTAATTTAGTTGATTCGCTTCTTGAAAAAGGATTTGAAGTAAGTGTTTTGGACAACCTATCAAGTGGAAAAATTTCCAATTTACCACCTGGTATTGACATTATCAAAGGTGATATCAGAAACGAAGAAGTTGTCAAAAATTCACTAAAGGATGTTCAAGTTTTATATCACCTAGCTGCACAAGCTTCAGTAGCAGTATCTATGAAGGAACCTATTTTAGATGCAACGGTAAATACAATTGGTACATTAAATTTGTTGAAATATGCTTTTGATTCCGAAATTGACCACTTTATTTTTTCATCAACCGGAGGTGCGATTTATGGCGAACCTGATAATATTCCTCCTAATGAAGCAAGTTCAGAGGACCCAATGTCTATTTATGGAGTTAGTAAACTCGCATCTGAAAAATACATTAAATTTTATGAAAAAATTGGTCTTAAATGCTCAATACTACGATTTGCTAATGTATATGGTCCAAGACAGGATCCTCATGGTGAAGCAGGGGTTATATCAATATTTTTAAACAATATCAAGAATAACAAGCCATTATACGTCTTTGGTGATGGAACATCAAGCAGAGATTATGTTTTTGTCAAAGATGTAGCAAAAGTTGCTATCGAAGTATTACAAAATCCTACACCTGAACCTTTAAATGTTGGATCAGGAAAAGAAACCATTTTGAATGATCTTATAAAAAAAATCGAGAAAATTGTTGGTAAAAAATTTGATGTAATCTACACTGATGAAAGAAAAGGGGATGTTAAAAATATATACCTAGATTGTTCACAATTAAAAAGAAAATTCGGATGGATACCTTCAACATCGTTAGAAGATGGCTTAATGGCTGTTTGGAAATGGATTAATTCAACATAGACAGTTGCATTAAAGAAACATCTTGTTGAGAAAAATTAAAAAATTTTCTTTAGTTTTTGTTTCATAAATTTCTTCATTTAGTTTCTCCATAATTTTTAATTTAACTGATATATTATCAGTGAAGATTGCTTCATCATATGAAATATTACTTAGAATTAAATTTTCAGCTGGTAATGGAGTTGGTTTTGTTATAGATTTATCATTAAGTAATAATTTTTTGGTTAAATCGATTTTTACTTGTTTTTTACCTATTTGAATTAAATGAGCCACTATTCTTCTACATTGTTGCCATAAGAAGCTTTTAGCTTTTAAAGAAAAAATAAAATATCCAGTATATTCATCAATCAGGATTTCCTGAATTTGACGTATATAATTATCTACATCACTATTTTTTTTAGCAAAATTTATAAAATTATGACTTCCAACAAGCAAGTTCTTAGCTTCTAACATTAATTGAATGTCTATAGAATCATTAGCTCTTTTAGTATAGATATAATGGTAGGTTCTATCGATGGCATCAAAACGTGGATGAAAATCTTCGTGTACTACTGCACAGGACCAACATCTGATATTATCAGGCAAACAAGAATTAATTCTTTGTAAAAATCTATCAGGTATAGTTTTCCATTTATTGCTAAGATTAATTGCAATAACCTGACAAATGGCATTCACTCCATGATCCGTTCTACCTGCATAATCTATTTTTTCATCTCTTTCCTCTAAAAATTGACATTTGATGAACGCCTTTTGTAAAAAACTAAAGATTGTATCCACATCAGGTTGTATCTGAAAACCATGAGCAAAATCATGAGTATTAAAATATGCAACCTTTATTGCAATTCTCAAAGTCAAATTATGTCACAATAGAAAATGCTAACTTTCTCATCACATTTTTTGAATAATCTTCGTCTTTCGCTAGTAATAATATAATTTCTTCCTTTTTTAAACCAAGTGAAGCTTCTATATCGTCTAAAAGCTGGTTAATATCAGTTTCAGAAAGTAGATCAATTTTATTTATAGAAAAGATAATTTTTACTGTTATTTTTTCTAATAATTCCTTATAGAGGTTTTTTTGTTTTTCTAAATTATCAATCTGGGTAGGATCAAAAATGAAAAGTACAACGTTTGGTAAAGAAGAAATTGCAATAAATGCTTTCATTTCGATTTCATTTCTCGAAGTTAAGGATCTATCAAAGATCCCGGGTGTATCAACGATTTGCCAGGTTATGTAACCTCGTTGACTATCTATATAATGTCCAATGCTCACATTTTTTGTTGTAAATGGGTATTCAGCAATTTCAGGATTAGCATTTGTCACACTATGCAAAAACGAACTTTTTCCTACATTAGGAAATCCTGCTATTACTATAATGGGATTTTCAAAATTGAAAAATGGCATTTTTCTAATATTTGATCTTAATTTCTCTAATTCAATAAATCTTTTATTTAACTTCATAATTGTCGATTGAAATCTAGAAAAAGCTGATCTCCTTAGTTGTTTTGCTTCTAATACATTTGAATGCCATATTTTTGATGTATGCTCTCGATGGATTCTCCAAATGACTTTATTAGTGCCTTGGATAGAACCTAATATTTTTTTTAACTTTTCAACACCAATTAAAAGATCAATTGTATCAAAATAAAACTTAGGAAGCTCATCCAAATTTGGAAATTGGAGGACAATCTCATTAAGTCGATCTCTAAGTAATTTAGCGCAGGTTAGAACTCGTTTAGATTCAGTTCTTCGTGTTTTTGTAACTGGGGT
>DAHXPE010000464.1 GCA_027364495.1 Candidatus Heimdallarchaeota archaeon
TACCTTTTACGTACTGACCCTGAATAAATAATTTGACTATCTTGTTATTCTCAATTAGAACATGTTTGGTTATAAATTCATCAGAAAAAAAAGCATCAGTAGTCCTTTTAAAACCCAAATTAAATAATATTTTTTGTAATTGATCAGAATTGAGATTTGAAACTTGTTGTAAACATTCTAAATGATAATTTAGATTTGAATCAGTAGAATCTAATTCTAATTCTCGTTTACAAAATAAACATCGAATTTTATGGACTTTCATAGAGGTAATCTTAGGGAAAAGTTAATCCTAATTCTGTTCTTATTTCTCGAAGCCATTCCTCTATTCGAATTTCAACACAAGAAACAGGAACAACTAATTCCCAGTTTGTCAAAACCTTGGGATGAATTTCTCCTAGGAACCCAATTTTTTTATCATGGAAAAAGACTTCACCACATCTTCCTGGAATGAGATAAGGAATATCTTTTTCTGGCTTTTTAATAGTAAATAAAATACCAAAATTTAACTCAATTGTTGATAAAATAGCCCTTGCACTATTGTAATTAGTTTCAGATCCAGCTTCAACGTAGCAAAATTTCCAATTGTCATGCGTTCCTGTATCAGATGTTGAATCTAGGTGTGTTTCTAATGCTACTTCAAAGATCTTTTGAGGATAATTATATGGTTTATTTCTCTGTAAAATATCCATTAAACTTGGTAAAATCCAGTTTCTACAGATAGTTGTTAGGTTAGTCATTGGATTAGCGACTTGGACAACATCAGTATAGTCAATTGGTAAATTCATTTTGGTAAATAAATTTTCTTCATTTGTCAAAATAAAGGTCATTAATTCGTAAGCTCCAGTACCGATTAATAGCATGCTGAGTCTTCTTTTGATAATTTGCCAAATGCTTTCTTCTCCAACGGTAGTAACATTAGGAATTGTTGATTTAAAATTATGGTAACCATAAGAAATCGCAATTTCTTCAACTAAATCAATCGGATGGATTATATCTGTTCTGTAACATGGAATTGTAACTTCCAATAACCCTTTTTTGAGTTCTTTAACTCCAAAACGAGCTTTCTTTAAATTTTTTATTTGTTCTTTGTAAGTTACTTCTTTTCCTAAATGTTTGTCAATATAAGAGGACTCAATAGTCATTACCTGAGGTGTAAAATCTGGTAACTGTATGGTTCTTCCTTTAGGAGTGTCATAAGGATATTCAACAACCGAAGGATGTATTTTAGCCCCTCTATCAGCTAATGAAGTTAAGACCATATTAAAAGTGCTTAAAACAGCATCCAAATCAGTTCCAGTCACATCAACGAATATCTCAGTACTATTTTCAGTTACTTTGGAATCATCACAATTAAGAATAGGAATAATAGCCAGTATTTTGTCATTTTTATCTATTAGAACTGGAATATTATCGTTTGGAACCAAATTAGCATAATCATGGCCTTTAGAGGTATTAACCAAGGTCTCTCGTAAAGTCATTTCCTTTGATTCGCCTAAGGGAATATAGGAAGATTTGTCACTATTGACACATTTAAAAGTAATGGGAGGAGTTAGATTACCAGCTTTATAATCATAAATGCCAATTGCGGCTTTCCTTCGATTTCTAGCATGAGTAGTATGTAATTTTTCATGAAAAGTAAAGGTAGCTTGAAGTGCGGTATCATCTAGATTAACATTAGTGACTCGCGTAAAAGCAATGTATGGTCTTATACCTTTCATTTCTTCAGACACAAAAATTTTGATCGGTTCTGTTTCCTCAACAGTATATGAAGGTAAAGTTAAATTCCTTTCAGTAAATCCTTCAAAATTTTTTGCTAAACCTTCGACACCTAGCATATCAGGTCTATTAGCAAAAACTTCTATGCTAACTGTATTACCATCTATTCCTTCAACTGGAACGGCCATAGTGGGTAAATGCTCCTCTAATTCTTTTATAGTAACTTTTTTACCAGTTATGACTTTATTGAAGTCATTAATGTCAAAACTATAAGTAGGCATAAAATATTCCAATTGTAACTTTAATTTCAGGAATTCTTTTTTGTAATTAAGCAAACAAAAAATCATATTTAAAAAATTTTTAAAAATTGTATTATCCAAACAAAATTTTTGTTATTAGATTTTATATGGTAGTTATAGCGTTTAAATATCTGTCATATTCTCTGATTTGATTTTGTTTGGTTCTATGTGAGTTCTAATATTTTTCTTGTGTCTCTACGTGAACGAGTAAACTCTTTTGGTGATATAACTTATGATGTTAATCGACCATCACGATGGGCTAAAAGTATTCATCGTGCATCAAGTTTGTCAGTTTTTTTACCTTGAGTATCAAGCTGTCTTTTTAGGATAGGCTAAGGTAACTGGAATACTTTCATCAGTATGCAAAAAACATAGTTTGAAATGATATGTACGGGTTGCTTCTATTACGACTATTTTGTTACCAGATTTCAAGAATATATTTAGGTTAGCCTAGCAATAGAGAAAAACTTTAATAAAAAATCTTTTTTCATTAAAAATTATCAGGTACCAGCTTTGACATGAAAAACTCTCATTTTCCATGCGTGCTCTTACTGAATTGAGGTGAACAAGACGGTTTCTATTTATGATATAAAAAAAGCCAAAATTGATTTTATATTGACTATATATTTAATGTTCATTACTATACTCAATGTTTTCGTTACTGTAAACGAATTATTTGCCTTTTCAAGTGGCATTGACATCAATAGGAATGTAGTAGCTTATGCCAGAGGTGTATCCTTAGTTGATTTGATGGCTGGCACATCTTTAAGCGAAAGTTCAAACCTCGAGTTGTTAATATTTTTACTCTTTGTGCTGCTTTTTGCACTATTAATTTTAAATGTATTTTATTATTCAAACGTGAAAAAAAATAATCGTCAAGTCATAAGGAAAATTCAAGTCGTTTTAACAATTTTATACTTGGGAGCACTAGCAATTTTTGGTGTGATATTTTCAGATGGAACAAAAAAGGTTGACCACAAATATATTCGAATTTAT
This sequence comes from Candidatus Heimdallarchaeota archaeon, assembly GCA_027364495.1. Next base: position 3,012 of record DAHXPE010000464.1, read on the forward strand.
GGCGCAGGACTCTTTAGTTTATTGGGATTTGTAAGTTTTTTAATTATAGGATGTTTGCAAATCTATTGGACTTTGAAAACCCTCAGTTCAGATCGAACTGAAACACCCCAAGGACAAATTCCAAAAACAACTCCTCAAAGACAGACTGGCATGATTCTTATAATTATATATCAAATACTGATAGGATTCTCATTGATTGCAACTGCCTGGTTTCTCTATATGATATCAAATTTATGTATATCCTTCGGAGCACTTGGAGGATGTCAAAACTTTCACCCCGCCACAGGTCAACAAGTTATAGCATTTTTGATATTTTTATGGGCATTACTGGGCATAATTTCAGCGTTTTTACTCCTTAGCTGGAATTATTACGGTTATATAGGAAGTTGGATCTTTTTGATTACCACAGGAATAATCTTATCTCCTGTATATTTAATATCATTTGTTTGTATGATAATCAGTTTATATTATTATTTATTTAATAAGGAATTTAAAGAATCTATTAAGTTTATTAAATCACAAAGATATTCTCCGCAGAATACGTAAATAGTTCAATTGAATTCATTACTCTAATAAAAAATAATAAAAAATAATATTTCTTGTTTATTACTCCCATCTACTATTCCTGTCTATTATTCCCTGCAGTTCGCTAAAAGTAAATTATTTTTACTCCAAGCATTTAAAATAGTTTTGCAAAAATGAATATTGTAGAAGAGAGAGAATGAAACATTATCTTTTTTTTATTTTGGTTAACCTCGGTGAATTATTTATAAATTATTTAACTCGAGTTTTCCCTTTTAAGTTAACCAAAAAGTTTTTGTGTTTCCTCTGCAAGAGTCAACAATGATTTCTACGTCTCAACACCCGACAAAATTTTCTTCTTTTATCAAACAGGAAATGGAATTACTTTTTCCAGTCAATAGGGATCATCAATATATTTTATACTTATATGCTTTAACCCTTATTGCAGATAAGTATCCCAG
>DAHXPE010000481.1 GCA_027364495.1 Candidatus Heimdallarchaeota archaeon
TTTTCAATTAATCAATATGTCTTTTAAATTCATAATCATATAATGTGAGTATTAATATCCTTATTCGTGAATATATTTTTTAAAAAAATCTTAGAAGATTCGTATTTTTGTTTTTTTTTCAAAAATGATAATAATTATTCATTTGTTGCACCATTAATAATATTAAAATACGTTTATAGTAATTTGTAACAATTTTTTTGAATCAGCTAAATAAATGCAAATTTAAATTCATAATCAGCTAAATGAATGCAAATTTAATAGTAGAGAGATTTACACCTTCTATATTTGCAAATGCATAGGAAAAATTCTGAAATAAGAATTATCTGATATATTTCTGTTCTTAATATTAAAAAAACGAACTACAATAAAAAGTTGAAAGCAAAGAAGACAATACTTTGATTTAGTTAATAAACCAATAATTTCTATTTACTTATTAACCATTTCTAGATCAATTAGGTGAAAGAATTGAAGAAAAAAAAATTTTTGTTTTGATATAAATAAAAAAACGAAAAATTTCTTAGTGATTGTTTTTCCTTTTACGGTTAACGCCAATAAAGGTAAAAATTATTACAATAGCATATGGTAGGAATTCAAAATTGACTGAATTACTTTTTGATGATGATACTGAATAAGTTACTTCTGATTGACAATTTATTGTACTGCAAGTATTTGTATAGTTATAATTGTACAATGGAATCCATTTTTGTGTGTTAGAGAATGTAAGATTTTGAATATTATTTAATACCGATGTACTATAAAGTGGTTGATCTTCTACTAGATTAGATACCGACAGATAGAATGTTGCGATTCCAGCCAATCCATCGAAATATGATGTATCATACACTACCTGGGTACCATACTGACTACTATTGTACATAGAAGGAACCAATCCATCTACTGTCGTTATATTTCCATAAAAATTGTTGATACCATTTAAAATCGGTAACACTGCATCAGAACCAAAGAATTGGTAGTATTTTATAAAAAATAATCCTATGCCTGCCTCTCCTAAAAATAATCCAGTATCAGTTCTGTTTTCAAAGGTTCCAGTAATTTGATCTCTCCAATAAAGTTGCCCATTATTAGAAATTACCTGGTTAACTATTACATTTTTTGCTCTTACCACTGGACCAAGGTAACTTGAATTTTTCGTTACAGTATATAAATCCATCAAAAATATTGCCATCCCAGAGGATCCAGCTGAATAACCTAAAAATGTTCCTTCATCATTAGTTGTCTCTTGATCTGTTAAGTAATCAACTGCATTATAACTAGACCATATACCTGAACCGTTTTCTTCATAAACGACCCAATTTGCTAATTGTTGAGCATATAACAAATAATCCGGTTGTTTAGTCACATTGTAAAGTGTCAGCAAAAAATCACCTATACCTGAAGCACCAGATTGATAACCAGTAAAAAAATACCAGTATGATGGATCTGGACTATATAATACCTTTCTTAATCCATTGGCATTTAAAGATGTATATTCAGTCTGATTTAAAACCCAGGAAATTGTTTTAATACAGGTTTCGAGGTAAGTCTTATTCCCAGTTACCTGATAAGCCGTTAAAAATGCTTTAGCAACTCCCGTAGCACCATAAATATAATCTGTAATCTGTGCACTTGTAGGTAAAGAATAATTAAAGGCATATCCGACTGATGTTTTTAATTTAAAATCATAAAGCAATTGTAAATTACTAACAGCATAATTCAGGTATGTTTTGTTTTGAGAATCTTTGTATAGATTCAGTAAAAAATACGAGATACCAGCTTGACCATATTTTTCAGAAGTGTATGGAACAACACTGTCGTCAGATCTAGGCCATGCATACCCAAAAGACGTATTAGAGGAAGAATAAATTAAGAAATTACCTGCTTGTTCAGCAACTGTAAGATAGGTTGAATTTCCTGATGATTCATATAATTTCAAAAAAAATGTTCCAATACCAGATGCCCCATAATAGAGACCATAGTAGTATTGAGAATATTCATATGTATCAGCACTTTGCTGAGGATTTGAATCATTCCAGGGTAAATTGAGGTATTTTTTCCATCTCATACCATTTCCAGGGGTAGGTTCTTCTGAGTTGATCAATGCCTGAATGTATTTGTTCAACAATATTTGATAATTCAGTTTAATCTGGTTTGGGGAGATGGTTGAAGTCGTTTCTGATTGTGTAGCGTTGACTTTGATATTATTATTCGTATAAAAGTTCACTGGAATAAGAAACACCAAAATAGCAAATAAAACGAAAAATTTCATGACATACTACCTTGATATATCGAATTTGATCATAATCTAGGTAAATAATAATTTACTTAAATTTAAAAATTCAGGTAAGTACGCTTAATTTCACTATAATATCTATGGACATTGTCCAATGAACTTGCAATAAAAGTAATCGGACCTTTAAAGCGTGATGGTAAGAACAGATTTAATGACAAATATTGAATGCGTAAGCTATCGACCATAATCAAATATTTATTCTTTATTTTCTTCTATATTTTGTTTTATTTTGTCAAATGTTTCGCTGCTTAAAGAATCTTTAGCAATTTTATTATGTCTCTTAAATAAGAGAAAATTTCTAAAATAAAACCAGAATTTCAAATTTTTTTGTACTCTCTAGTCTTATTTTTTTGTATTCTAAATATGCAATTGAACCATATGCTGAAAAACCTTTGACACCACGAAAGACAATGAAAATTAAAACTGTTAATCCAATTGAGGTTAAAAATCAAATTTCAGATAATACGCAGTTCATTATGGTCCAATCAAATTTTTTTATAAGTCTTTTGCTAGCATTCTAAGCTGAAGTGCTGTATTGTGAGTTACCAGAATCAAAGAGAACTTTGCGTTGTAAATTAGGAGAGATAAGCACCCAGGTAATAAATTATCATAATTTGAAATAGATAATGAAATTCCAGCAAATATATTACTCATATTATTTATGTTTGAAACGTTCCAGAGGTCGAACGGCTGGTCTAAACTAGTTGCATTATAAAACAAATAACTCATATCAGTCACCTGCGAAACATTCCAAGAGTTCAGAGGCTGGTTAAAAGTAGTTGTTCCAGCGAAAATAGAGCTCATATCAGTTACCTGTGAAATATTCCATGAAGTTCAGTTCCCAGAAAATACTGAATTTCTATGACAATTAAAGATGAATCTCGATCTAAATTCAGATCATTTGTTATTATTGGAATATTATGCCTATTAAGGGATCGTTCAGCAGGAATTTCTAATCCTGCTAGTTAGTATGGTGCATCTTATTTAGCTGAATGAAATGGATTGATTTTTTGAATAATTATTTTGAAAAAGATACAGGTGTGACACTGTATAGTTAATTTGAATTTTAGCTGTCGTATTATATTGTCCTAAAATGTTATAAGGTATAATTAAAACACCATTGATTGTTCTTGTTCCAGCAAAATGGGAAATTGAAATCCAACGATAATACAATTGATAATTATCTTTATTAAGATTACTTTGTGGACTTAAAACACGTAAGGTGACACTGTTTAAGGAATCAAAAATTCCTCCGGACGTTATTTGAATTTTAATATCTAACATATAAACTGATTGGGTTCCATAAACTAAATCTTCTAAATCAAATAAATGGGGATTCGCTAAATTAATGTATCCCGGTAAGGGAGTACCATCTGTCTGTAATAGATTTATTTCTATTTTATTATTTTGAGCATTTGATAACTCTATTGCTATCGATGATAGTGAAAGTACGGCAAGTAATATGATTACGATTACTGTTTTTGAGTGGAATTTTTTAATAGGTATGGTTACCTTCTTAAATTTTATTGCATCTACTCTATTAGGTTTGAATTTAATGGTCCTTAGTTTTTTAATGATCATATCTTTGCTGGTGTAATAAAATATTCCTAAAAGTATAATAATACCTAAAAAAGGAATCAAGAAATCAATAGATAAAATAGTATCAACCCACCAACCAATCCAATGTACTGTTAGAATTGCTACACCTACAACATTTGATTGGGGAATCCAGCCATATTGAGTATCTCCTATTTGACTATTATCTGTATAGCGATTATTATCACCTTTGGTAAGATAGTAAGTTTGATTATGGAGGACCGTCTTTGCTATTACTCGGTGAAAATATAATCCATTCTCATTAACCGGTCTAAAAAGTATAACATCGCCTATTTGGGGAGTTTTTTTCTGTAAAATAACAAAATCACCATTAAAGATATCTATCGTGCTATTGGACCGTACAAACCCGTTAAAACTAGGTTCCATTGAATAAGTCGTAACAGTGGTGAAAGATATACCAAAAACAAGTACAAGGCCAGATAAGACAATTAAAAGAATGAACAATCCATATATAACATATGAACCTGTTTTATTTTCCGAAATGATGAATTCCTCGAATAATGTTTTGTCGTAAAGAACATAAATTTTATTGAAGTAATCAGTAAATAAAACTTTAAAATTTTGATTTAAATACTAACGTGCTAATAATTTATTAATGAATAATTAAACAAATTTAAAAATTATTTGTATGAAGTTTGAAATACAGAGAATTATCGAATAATAGCATCAACTAGATTTTTTTTCTAACTTAATGACTGGATAATCATATTCCTGAGACATAAGGAGTTAACCAAAATTTGTTAATCTAATAAAAAGTAAAAAAAAAATCTAGTTGATGCTATTATTCTTTTTTATACGATGATTTA
>DAHXPE010000040.1 GCA_027364495.1 Candidatus Heimdallarchaeota archaeon
TCTTTTTTTGACACTGGAAATTAATTTACCATCCAATGGCATGTAATTAACATGAACATCCCAGAATCGCATACGGATTCTATAAATTGTCATATTTGTCTTTGTATCTGAATCAATTTCAAATAATACGCCATCTGCTGGAGACAGAATTGAATCTTCAGAATTTTCATCTGCAATTCGGATAGGATCTCTAAAAAATTGTAAATTAAATAGTAATAGTAATAATGTAAGCAGAAAAAATAAACCATCATACAAGGTAACTGTATAAAAAAGATATTTGTAGAGGTTCCAAATACTTGCAAGTATTACTAAGAGTAATGAGGGTATAGTTATAGCTCTATGTCCTTTAGCTAATGTTCTAGTGACCACTTGTAGCACCATATTTTCTAATTTGCATTTAATCCACGATTTATAACTATTTCTTCTACCTTCGTAGGTTTAATTAGTTTTTTTATTTCATTAACAAAGTTGTGTGCTTTTTGTGGCTCATCACAAATAAATACATCAAGGCTCATATAATCATGTTCTGGCCACGTATGGAGTCCTATATGTGATTCAGCTAGTTCAATAATTATACTTAATCCTTGTGGTGGATAAATGTAAAGATATGAATCAACCACTCGTAATTTAACCTTTTCACATAATTCCAGGGTTTTTTTATATAAAGAATTTGGATCCAATATACCAATTGATTTTATTCCATACAATTCAGCAATAATATGATAACCTATTGATCTTGATGCTTGTTCAAAAGATTCAATTTCCGGTTTATCTGCTTGTTTTACTTCCGAAGTGTATAATTCTCTATTATATGGAAAAACATTGTGATAGCTTAATATTTCTGGAGAATGGACCAATTTAAAAATAAATAGATTAGAAAATTGTCCCAATCGTAAATTACCTTTATATTTGTTAAAAGACTGAAATATTTTATATAAATAAAACCCAGAATTTTCAATTTGGATTTGTAAATTCCAAATATTGAATGGCTGTTTGGGACCATATGATAAATAAAATTTTGTTCCTTGATTCCTTAAAGCATACATCCCTCTTTGAAAAAAGAGTTTTGCTCCTTGAAGAGTATACGGAGGGTCAGTAAATACAATATCGAAATTTTTTTCTAAATTTTTCAATAATGGGTTTCTAAGATCAATATGATATGTTTCTATTTTAGTTTTTTGATATCTTTCAGGTAAACTTGAAACAAAGGAAAGTATACGTTCATCTACATCGATCACAACAATTCTTTTGGCCAATCCAGTTGAGCTTATGATTGCACTTGTAGCATCATCGTCCCCTAATAATAGAATGGATCTTCCTTCTACATCGCCATTCAATAGTAAAAGAGCTAATCTTTTCATTTGGGTTTCAAAGGTTGCCATTGATTGGTCTAGTTGAACATCTGATTCTGGCCTATTTGATAAAAATTTTTTTAAAAAATCAATTATTTCACGTGTAAGTATTGATGATGGAAACGATTCGAGAGAAAATTCATTCAGAAAATTTTCATTAATTGGGCATGGACTGAATCTGAAACCTAACTTTTCTTCTACGAATGTTTTTCCATTAGTTGTAAACATTGTTTTATTTTCTAAAATTCCTTCTTTTATAAGTTCACCTCTAATAGCTGCTAAAGTAGGGACAGGAATTTGAGTTAATTGACTTAAAGTTTTATTTTTAATATCCTTAATCCTATAAATATGCATTAATACATCTCTAACACTTTCTGGACCTTCGGCAACATTTGAATTTTTACTTATGGTCATTAACACATTTTGTTCGTCTTTTTCCAGTAAATCCATAAAAGAATCAGCTATTTTTAATATTATTTTACTTTACCTAATTTAAATTGAATATTATGAATTGGATTTTGAATAATTATTGGATTTTTATTAAACTGAAAAATATTTATTCCGATGTCTATTGTGATTATTGTCAAGCTTTAATTAGATTTTTTTTTACTAACCAATTACATTATGATATTTTCATTTATCTCTTTATTTATTTGTGATTAATTAATGAAAAGCACAGAATTTGCAAATCTTTATAATTTTTCAGAAGATGAAATAAAGGCAATAGACGAATTATTAGCTATGCCCGATATAAAAAATTTTGAAATAAACAAAAGAACTATTGTCAAAAAATACAGATTAAACAGATTTCCTTCAAATAGTCAAATTATAAAACGTGCCAGAGATAGAAATATAGAAAATACTCATCCTTGGATTCATGAACTCAATCGTAAACCAACTAGGTCAATCTCGGGTGTTTCTGTTGTAGCTATAATGTTACCCCCAGATCTAGGTTCTTCAAAAGGGTTTAAAGGTAGTTGTCCTTTTTCATGTGCTTATTGTCCATCTGCTGAAAATGCACCTAAAAGCTATATTGGTAAAGAACCAAGTACATTACGGGCTATTAGTTATAACTATGATCCCTATGAAATAACTAAAGGTCGTATTGAACAGCTTCGTTTAATTGGACATTCTGCAAATAAGATTCAGCTAGTTTTACAAGGCGGAACCTTTCTTGCAATGCCTGAAAACGAACAAGATCGTGTACTAAAAGGTATTTTTGATGGTATTTTAGATACCCCAGCTAATACACTTGCTGAATCTATGAAACAATTGGAAACAAGTGCTAACAGATGTATAGGTATTACCTATGAAACGCGACCAGATTTCTGCAAAAAACCTCATGTTGATAGAGTTTTAGATCGCTTAGGTACGATGATTGAAATTGGTGTTCAGACATTAAGTGATGAGGTCCTAAAAAAAGTAAAACGTGGCCACAAAGTTCAAGATGTGTATGAAGCAAATCAAATTGCCAGAGATGCAGGTTTTAAAATTACTTTTCATATGATGCCTAATTTATACTCCACGCCTCAAGATGATATTAATTATTTTAAAGAATTATTCAACAATCCTGATTTAAGGCCAGATGGATTAAAAATATATCCACTTCTTGTTATGCAAGGAACTGGCGTATATGAGGACTGGCAAAAGGGTTTATTCTCACCATATTCAGATGATGATCTTATAGATGCTTTAGCGGAAATTAAAAATAATTTGCCAGAATATACTCGTATACATAGAATTCAGAGAGATATTCCAGGTAAATATGTTAGTGGTGGTCTACATCTTGGAAATTTACGAAATATTGTTAAGGATCGAATGGAAAAATCTAATTATCATTGTTCCTGTATAAGGTGCAGAGAAATTGGACATGTACAAAATCAAACAAACTATATTATGCCTCCTAAAGATAAATTAAAACTAGAAACATATTCTTATGACTCCTGTGGAGGAAAAGAATGGTTTTTATCGATTGTAGATCCCAGCACACGGGTTTTGTTTGGATTTTTACGCCTTAGATTTCCATCACCTGAAGCCCATCGACCAGAAATAACAAGTACTACTGCAATAGTAAGAGAATTGCATGTTTATGGTAAAGAATTGCAGATAGGAGCAAATCCGGATAAGCATCAATCACAGCACAGAGGTATGGGCAGGCAATTAATGAGTAAAGCAGAAGAAATAACACTTAACCATGGATATAATGAGCTCATAGTTATATCTGGGGTTGGAGTAAGAGAATACTATAATAAAATAGGTTACAGTCAAAAGGGTCCCTATATGGCACGTTTTTTATAAAAAGATAAATCACAAATAATATATAGTTAGTATTCAGAGATTTTAGTTGACTCTAAAAGGTAAAATTTTTTTAAAGAAAGTAGAAATTTTCGAAAACTTAATTTCTTTTTTAAAAAGGAAAAAAGTGTTATAAATAAATGGTCAATTTTGATACTTCAAAGGAACAAATTGAAGGTACTCTAAACAACGATAATGGCAAACAAGTTACGACTATGGTAAATACACCTGCTCTTAATACCAATACAGAAATCAGTTATGCTGAATACAAAGGTATTTCAATACAAATTCATGATTTGGAAAATCAGGTAAGGGTCTGGAGAAAAAAAAGAGAAGAATTAAACTCTCAAGTTATTGATAAAACTAAATTGAGAAATCAAAAGAATGAAGAAGTAAAAAATATAATTACTTTAGCTAATGAAGATAAAAAATTGAGAGATGACCTAAATGAAAGAATTTCAGAATTAAAAAATCAAAAACATATTATTGATATCCAATTAAAAGAAAATGAAAAATCCTACGAAGCAGCTGAATCAAAATTAGAACCCGTTGAAATGCCAAAAAACATGAATTCTCAACTGAAAAAATACCAAAGAGAAATAAAGGATTTAGAATGGAAATTACAAACACAAACTTTTTTACTTGTGGATGAAAGAGTAATCGTTGATAGGATTTCAAATTTAGATGAAAAAATTAATGGTTTAAGCGAATTTAAGAACCTAAGCAAGGAAAAAATAAAATCCTACCATACGGTTAGAAAATTAAAAAATCAAATGTATAAGACAATCCGAGAAATGAATGGTTTAGTAAAAGAATCTCGACTCCATCACAAAAAAATGGTTGAATCCTTTTCAAAGGCTAATACTGTTAGAAAGGAAGCTGATTCCATTCATGCTGAAATTCAAAAGATTAAAACTCAAGCTGATCTTATTCATTCTGAATTTATTGAAAAAATAAAATTAAAAAGAACACTATCCAATAAAATTAAAAAATATTCGCAAAAAATTCAAGCAGAACAAAAAAGCAAGGAAACTGAGGCAAGAAAAGAGAAAACTTCGAATGTTCTTCAGAAAACAAAGGATGGTAAAAAAATCTCATTTGATGATTTTAAATCCTTAATTGATTTAGGTCTGATTTAAAAATAATTCTCGAATTTGGTTAACAAATGAATCCTTCTTTTTTTGAGAATAAAAAATATTGGATGCATGAACTCGATGGAATCAACTCTGGAATTCCAAAAAATCGAATTTCAGTTAAAGACTTAATAGATTCTAATAAAAAGGGTTACGCCACAAGGGATGGCTTTCAATATATTCCAGAAATTGAATTAGAATCTTTTTGCTCAAATTTTCCTTCTGATATGTTCGATAAAATTTTAGTTCCACTTGTTCTTTTACAAAAAGATGACCATTTTGTTACAAGTGGAAACAAGTTCTCAATTTGGGCTATTGAAGTTCTTATGGGACATGAAACCAATAATTATTTAATTTCAATTAGTGATTATCAACCAAAGTATACCTACTATTATGCTTATCAAGTGAATAAACTTCGTAGAAAATACCCAACAATTATTCAAATGGTATTTTCAATGACTTAAAAGAAGGTCCTTTAAATAAAAATCGATTGTACATTGACTATAACTGATGATGCTATTGAACAGTTTGTAAAATCAATAAATCCTGAAAATAACCCACAATATCCAAAGGGTTCTCAAACTATTTCTTTTACTCTCGATAATAACAGTATAACTTATTATTTTGAAAATTTTGAAAAAGTTACTACCTTGCGGTTAAGTTTAGAAGATTTACTAGAACATCTCTCGTTTTCAAAAGATATAACGAAAAATTTTAAAATTAAAAAAAACTAAAGTAAATGAATTATCTAGATAATTTAAATCCATTTAGTTAAAACTTTGCTTTTTTGTACTTCAACCTGGGCAGTTGGGTATATTTTTCTACAAACTTCAAAAAGTTCTGTATTTAAATTTCCAACAAGCATATAATTTACAAATTCATTAAAATTCATTTCAGAAGAAACTTTTTGAATAAGTGATGCTAATTCTAATCGAACGCTATGTTTTCTGCTCGTTTTAGCTCTTCTCATAGTAAGCGCTGTGACAGTTAATCTCATATCAACTTCATCTTTGGTCCTTACAACACCTATCCAATCGATTCTTGTTCTTCTTCTTTTAACTAAAGATCGAACATAATCAGAAGCAAATGAATGACCAACGAACTTTGTTTTACAATTCCCTCCAACTACTTCGACAATTTTAAATTGAACTTTTGAATAAATTAAACTAAATTTATGTGCTAGGTCACTTAATGGAACTTCAATTATTCTTCCTTTCATTAATTCTTCATCAGCACCAATTGTTTCACCAACTGGAGCTCCTTTACTTCCTGGGCCTAAATCTAAATCTTCCGGACTTAAAATATTATATAAATTCTTTAAAGACCACTTATCAACTGATTTACCTGATCTTGATCGTTTTGAACTGCTCACGATTTTACACTCATGAAAATTATTCGATTATTATAATGATGATTGGAACTAATTCCCTTGTACAAAATAATTATAATTCAGAAAATATAATTATCTTAGAGAATAATTTTAACCGTATTCATTACGATATTAACTAATCTAGTCCTAAAAAATCGTTTTTTAAATATGCTATTTTTGAAATATTGTTTTGTAAATAACAAAAATGATAAAACTTTTAGATTAGTACATTAATTGACCAAATAAGGTATTTTTAATTGTGGGTTTATTATATTTTCTAGAACCGAGTTATTAGAAGAAGTTAAATCATCTTTACTTGATGCTCATTATGATGTAGCGGAAATTCAAAGATCAGGTACAGTTGATTTAATTGCTAAATCTACTCAAGAGATTGATGAAACAACTATTTTAACCAAATGTGTTTCTCAACTTGACAATTTTAAAACTCAACATTCTAGTCAGATGATTGCTTTATCAAAATTCATCGGAGGAATACCCCTATTAATTGCTAACTGTTATAAGAACAATCAATATTTACGAGACGAAACACTTTACATTAGACACGACATTCATGCCATTAATCTTTATACTTTGAAAAATTTATTAAAAAATAATATTTCCCCCTACAAAATTGCAATGCGTGGTTCTAGTGTTTCTATTAAAATAAACGGAGCAAAACTAAAAAATTCTTTTGAATCAATACAAAATTCAAAAACCAAAAATGAAATTTCAAGGGAATTAGAAATAAGCAGACAAGCTCTATCAAATTATCAGACTGGACAATCATTACCTTCAGAAGATACATTTCAAAGAATATTAAGTTTCTTTAATGAAATGACAAAAGATGTTACTAAAGACGATTTAATAGATCCAATTAACATATTTGATACTAAAATTATTAGTGAAAAAGAAGTTTCTTCAATTACGGAACAAGAAATTGATTTAAAAGGGTTTAAAGGAGAAGTAAATCAAAAACTCAAGGAACTCAATTTTAGTAACCAGTGGTTCAGTCAATTACCTTGGAATGGAGTGAGTATTGATAATGAAATAAAATCACGAAAATTGCTCTTTTTCACAGGCTTAGGTGAATCTGAACAATTTGAAAATTTACTCAATAGAATAAATTCAACTCAAAAAGTTGTTAAATTGTTTAATAACAGAAGTATTTGGATCATACAAGATGAAAAGATCATTCCTGAAATAGAAAAAAACCTGCAGAACAAAACATCTGATATCAAAGTCCTGTCTTTTCATGAACTCCCAGATTTGAAAAAACAGCAAAAAAAATAGAACAATTTAAAAAATTATTATCTTTAAATGATTGATAGAAATTTAAACTTTTTTTAATATTTTTTTAATTAGTCAAAAATCAATTTTTTTCTCTTAGCTGACTATTATTGTCAAAGAAATGGTTGGTATTTACTTATGGCTAGAATGCATTCAAGAAAAAAAGGAAAAGCAGGATCTGAAAAGCCTATTTGGGCTCAAACTCCTGCATGGATTGAAAGAACTTCCGATGATATTAAATTATTAGTTGTTGAAAAAGCTCGAGAAGGTTTAACATCAGCAAATATCGGTGCTATTTTGCGTGATTCTTATGGAGTACCATCTGTTAAAAGATTAACCGGAATGAGCATAACTGATATTATGAAAGAAAACAAATTATATCCTGATTATCCAGAAGATTTTTTAGATTTAGTCGCACGAGCATATAATCTACGAAAACACCTCGAAACAAATAAATCAGATATTCATTCTAAAAGAGGTTTACTCTTAATTGAGAGTAAAATTAGAAGATTAGTGAAGTATTATCGAAGTACTAAAATTTTTGAACAATCATTTAAATATGAACCAAGTAGAGCTCCTTATTATTTACGAGGAAGACATTGAGGTTTATAGTATGGTTTTGTTAACAGACGCTAATATAAATTTATTATTATTAATTTTTGGAATATTGGCATTAATATTCATCTTAGTTTACATTCTCTTTGAAGGAGAAACCGGCGAAGATGAAGAAGAAGAAGAAAAAAAATAAAAATTTTTTTTCTTTAATTAAAGTCATATTTTGCTAATTCATCGATTAGGGATTGGGTATTTTTACTTAATTCTAGTTTTCTCTGTCTAACTTTAAACAAAACCGGATAATTAACAGCTTCACCTACAAGAATCCCCTCTCCTACCTCTAAATCTGGAATGAATCTTTGAGTTTCTTTGTCTATTCCTTCTGATAATCGGCCAATATAATCAAGATCATAAGGATTTCTTATTCTCATAATCAAATGGGAATTACATTGAGAAAGAACCGTAGCTGATAAATTTACCGGTCGTTGACTTATTAAGCATAAAGATGCAAAAAATTTTCGACCTTCACGAGCAATCGTTTCTATTATGTTTTTTGATATAGCAGAACTATTTTCAGGACAAAATTGATGTGCTTCCTCGATAATCAATAAGAATGGAGCTATCTGATCTTTTCTCCTTAATTCGAAAGCTTGTTTGGCTATATATGCACAAATAATCTGTTTTTGTTTGATGCTTTGAAATTCAGATAAATCGAAGATAGATATTTTACCAGGTTTTATTATTTTAATTAAATCAGGATAATAATTTGTCCCAAAGATACCAGATCTTTCTAATCCATCAAGCCATCCTAATAGCGATTCTTTTGTTCTTGGTACTATTTCAGAATTAATTATTGCATCTGTAATGTCTGTTAAAGAGTAATTTGCTTGAATTTTCTTTAAATTTTGTAAAATTTTATCTAATTCTCTTACTTGAACAGAAGACATTTCAGGAGCAAATTCACGTATTTCCCACGCTTTTAGAGAACTAGTTTGTATAGAAATATGTCTACCTGGATATATGGATGCAAGACTTGGTTGATCTAATAAATCAGCAAATTGTTTATATTCACCATGCGGATCAATTATTAATACAGGTAGTCTTCCTTCTGTAAAATTCCTTGAAATAAGTTCCTCTAATAATATAGAGGTTGTATATGACTTACCAGCACCTGAAATAGCTAATATAGCTAAATGTTTTTGAATTAATTTAGTAATGTCAACAATCACAGGAGTAGCACTATTTGGAATTGTTCCTAAATGAAGACCTTGACTTTTATCAACAAACCCTAAAAAAAACTTTATTATTTCAGGCCTTGCTCGATAAACAGTCGAACCAGGACTAACAGGATACTGGATTCTTTGAATTTTATTAAATTTTTCTGAAATAAAACCTAATGGTTTAAGACTGATAAGTGTTGATGCCCATTCATTTGTTGGAAAAAGCGAATCAATTTTATTTATCGATGAAGAAACAATTGAAAGGTCTTTTGTCGCATCAACATTACTATAATAAGCATTAAATTTTTGAATTTCTTGAACTGAACAGATAATTATACTAGTATTATTTTGTGGTATCTCTACTAATTCACCTTTTGAAATAATAATTTCTTCAGTATGAACAACAAAATCTGTTCTCTGAGTAGAAGGTGATTTAGCAGTTGTTACGACTGTTCCTAAGGTTTCCTTAAATGATTCATTTTTTAAAAAAATACTAACATTAGATTGAATTTTAAATAGCTCCTTAAGAAAATTTAAAAGGAGAACGGGATCTTCTTAATCCTATTCCTTCAATGGAATTATAATTAAAGGTTTTATTTCTTATGTAATCTAAAATCATCTCAAATTCTTCCATATTAATTCTTGCTCTTGCATCCGCTTCTATTATTGGAGCTGGTAGAGAAAAATTAGCATTAAATTCAGACATAGAAAGAAGAATTTTACAAATATCATTTACCTCTAAAATTATCTCTTGATTTGATTTACCAGGTCTTACCAACATATCTATACGTAATGGAATATCATTTTTGACGACCTTTAAATAAAATGAGTATGGTATATCTTTAATTTCATTTGCTTCATTGTTAAGAAATGCTCTGTTAATAATAAAGGACCTCATTCTCGGTTCAAGAAGGTAATGCATAAAATTTGAGTCTCTAAGATTTTGCAAAATAGTTCTATAATCAAGAGAATATAATTCAGGAAAATTTGAGATAATATGAGGGAGTAATTGACTTAAAATAGTCATAAATAAAGATACTTTGGAATCCTTTACAATAAAAAGAAGTTTAGTATTATGTATTTGGGCTTGTTTAACTAATTTTCTTAGTAAAGCAAAATATTTACCAAATAAGATGTTTAATTCAGTATTTTCAGATTGAATTCTCTTAATTTGAAATGAACCATCCATTAACAAATAATCCAAAGATACTGGAGATTCATCTAAAAGTTGAATTCCTGTTTTTAATTCAAGAATAGATCTTTGAAGTGATGCAAAAAAGTCAAAATCTGAGTTAGAAAAATTATTATAAACAGGATAAAGGGCAATTTCTTGGTGTTTATTTGGATAATATTTTGTTTTAATTATTTTTTGATTACCATAATATAAATAAACCCCAACTGCTTTTAAGCCAATAATTTCCATTCCTGCAAGCGAACTAGTCACTAAACCTCCATCAACAGCTCCAACATGCAAATTTGATAATTTTTCAGGTTTTTCAATTAGATGAATAAAATTGTTTTCTAAAAATGCTGATTTTAAGAATTCAGGAACAAGAAATGAATTATTTGAAGATAATATTTTAGAAAATTTCTTTAAATCTTCGGTTTTATAAAGTAAATCATTAATAATTTTTTGAAGATCATTGACTAACTTCGGTACAATTTTATGAGATTGAGCATTTTCAGAATACTCAAATACTTCTTCATTAGGTAAATCGGACAAAAAATTATTGTTTTCTTTAAAATCAATATTACTCATATAATGAAAACCTTGTAAGCGACTAAATGCAGCAATAGATTAACAAATATCAATAATAACACATTTCTCAAAAACAAGTAAAATACTATATCTAACACGTTATTGAAAATAAAAAAATAAAAAAAACTGTTTAAATTCCAATTCTGTATATAAATTATCTTAATTATAGAATTATGTTCTTAAAATCGTTTTAAATGTAAAAAATATAAAATTTTAGAAAGTACAAAATAGAATGTGTGCAAGTATTCAAAAATAATATATTTTGATACCTTTTTTAATAAACATTTTTCAATAAAATTTAGAAAATTCTATTCATAACGAATTTTTATACCAAGATAATAATACGTAATTAAAGAATTTATTTATAATTTTATTCAAGTTTTTTTCTTTATTCGAATGAAAAGAATTTATTGATGATTTAAATGGTAAATGAGCTAATAACTTATTTCTTGGGCGCTATATGGTATGTTTTACCAGCTTATTTTGCTAATGCAACGCCAAACGTATTTGGTGGAGGACCTCCTATAGATAGTGGTCGTCTTTGGCGTGATGGAAGACCTATTCTTGGTCCTGGTAAAACGTGGAGAGGATTGTTTGTTGGAATTTTTTTCGGAACATTAGTAGGAATTATACAGGCTTTAACATTTGAAACACATGATCCTTTTAAAACAATTTTTCGTGGTTTTGTTATTTCATTCGGAACACTATTAGGGGATTCTATGGGTTCATTCATTAAACGGCGCGCTGGATTAAAAAGAGGACAATCTTTTTTATTTATGGACCAACTTGGGTTTTTAATTGTTGGAACAGTTTTAGTGTTACTCTTATTTCCGTTAACTATTGAAAATCAATCTTTTATTCTTTTTAATGTATCAATCACCTTTAGTCCAATAATTATTTTGTCCTACCTGGTTTTACTCATTCCCTTAACATTTTTGGTTCATATTTTGGCTCTATATGAACAACATATAGGAGAAATTATATCATTATCAACAGTATCAACTTATCTCTCAAGACTTGAACACCAGCAAATTTTAGAAAAAAGAGGGTCAAAAAAAGATCTTGAATATTGCTTGAAGAGTAGTGAATTGGAATTAATTCCTCTTTATGATTTGGTAGAGAAAAAATTTATCTCTATGAATAAAAAGAAATA
>DAHXPE010000482.1 GCA_027364495.1 Candidatus Heimdallarchaeota archaeon
CCTTTGCTTAATCATATTTAAATGATTTTAGCATCCGAGTAACATTGAATTTAGCATTAACTTGTATTTGGAATTATCATGTTCGATTTTAATATTGGCACTATATTGCTTTTTTCAACTTTTTTTCTTATTATTTTGGATGCAGTTTTAATTTTAATGAGCAAAAAAATTAAACAGTGGCTATTTTATGATCATATTATACTTTATCTTGCAACTGTTACATACTTTGGTGCATTTATACAATTCTTATTAAATTTGATATTTCAGGATTCGTCCTATTCATATGTAACTAGTTATAGCAGTGCTCAAATGGATATACCGTTAAGAATTGCATCTAGTTGGAGTGGAGCTGTGGGTTCATTTTATTTATGGACAACGTTCATGGTTTCGGGATATATTATATTTAGGTTCTTGTTCAGAAGGTTAATTGATCAAGAAATTTATCGATACGCATCATTTATCCAATCAGCAAATATAGTAGCATTTTTGACTTTTATAATAATAAAAGAACCATTTGCAAGAAATGCCACAATTCCAACAAATGGCACTGGATTAAACCCATTATTAGCAACATTTCTTAATCTAATCCACCCACCAATTATATTTTTAGGATATAGCATTTTTGTAATTCCATTTTCACTAGCTTTAGCAAAAATAATAACGAAATTAACTGATAATGAAGCTCCAGCAGAGCTACAAAAGTTTTTACGCCTAACAATGGCTCTAGCGTGGATGATACTCGGAATTGGTATTTTGATAGGTGGTTACTGGGCTTACACAACTTTAGGCTGGGGCGGTTTTTGGGGTTGGGATCCAGTTGAAACAGGGAGTTTAATACCCTGGCTATTCGGATTGGTTTATTTCCATGGATCACCAGTTTTTAAATCTGACAAAGATAATTTTGGAAAAGACGTGATAGCAACATTTCCATTTATATCAATTATTTTTGCAACAATAGTAACAAGAACTGGTGCACTAACATCTGTCCATTCGTTTTCAGAAGGACCAGGGGATAATTTATTAATATTGTATATTTTATTGATATTAGTGATTGTTAGCTTTTTTATATATCAATTATATCAACATGATAAAATAAGATTCTTTTACTCAATAGATGAACTTTTACATATAAAAAGACAAGATGCCGCTTTGTATATTTCTTTCTTTGCATTCTTTTTAGGAACATTAGCTATAATGTTCGGTCAGGTAGTTCCATTTATTTTTGCAAGTTTACCAGAACCATATACCACAACTTTTACAGTGAGTACAAGATTCTTTAATATAATTATAGGGGTATTTGGTTTTGCGGCTTTAGAAGCAGCTTTTTTCACTGATTTTGTCTTTATAAAAGCCGAACAGAATAAATTGATTGTAATTGGAATTGGTGTCTGGTTAGGTATAATTAATGTCATTTTAAATCTCCCGGTAGTTGATTTTTATTTAAATAGAGCAAATATTGGATTTTTATATAGTTTGCTACATATTTTAGGAACAACAAGTTTACTAGCAAATTTTATGCTTCCAATTCTTGTTTTAACAGTACCAATTTTACTAATAACAATTTACAAATTTATAACGTCAAAAGAGATGCAAAAACAAATAAAAATGAGAAAGATATCTCAAACACTTTTGCATTTGGGCATTGTAATTGCATTAATAGGAGCCTTAGTAAGTTACAATTCAACCCAAACTAATGAAGTTTTATTAACACCAAATTCATCCACTCAAAGTGGCTATATTACAACAGCTCAAGATATGAACATGACGATTCTCTCTACCAATTATACACCTTTCGGACTTAATTTCGTTAATCGATTGCAAGCGTATGTTCAATTGGAGGATAATAATGGTCATGTAATAGGTCAGGGTATGCTGGAATACACGAATTATACTGACTTTGGATTGATTGTAAATGTATTAATTATTTCGAGCCTCACAAATGATTTCTATATAACAATAATGACCTATACAGCTAATTCTAATTCACTTGGTATAAGTAATATAAGATTTCAAATTAGAATCATTCCAATGATTACTTTACTTTGGTTAGGAGCAATTCTTGTACAAATAGCCATGCTTTCACTCGTAGTGGTAGCTCTAAGATTATTTATATACAGTTATAAAAACACACATAAACATATTTCAATGAATAAAAATAACTTAAATTATAAAACTCAATTAACGGTGTAAACCAAATGAAAAATGAACAAGTGCCACCTGATTTCATAGGTGATTCTTTCGAATTACCACATTTTTTCGAGAATCATAACTATTTTAAACTAACATTTAGTTTAGGTGCAATTTTTATGCTCTTAGGCATAATAGTTATGTATTTCACACCATCTTTCCCAATAGGACCAGGATATTTTAATGTTAGTGGTCATCCAATATTTTACATGGTTTCAGAAGCATTTATGGCGTTTACATTGTTTACAATTGGTGCTGTTTCAGGAGCATTGTTTTTTTGGAAAAAAAATCCAATTTTTGATTCATTAACTGTAGCGGCAATCAAAACAGGAGTTTTAGCTTCTTGTTTAACTTTATTAATTGGTATGATTTGGGCAAAGGCCGAATGGGGTTACTATTGGCAATGGGATCCCCGTGAAACAATGGCTTTACTCATGTTTTTATTTTATTTAGGAGTGTTGATATTTCGAAGTACAGTAGATGATTATACAGATAAAGCAAAATTAACAGCTGTCCTAGCAATAGCTGCATTTCCAACCGTTCCAATGACAGATCTAGTAGTAGGATCACTTCACCCATCTAATGTATTATTAGGAGGAAATATTTCAGAATTCCCATTTATCGGTGTAATGCTACTTTTTATTGGAACATTTTTTATGTATTTATGCTTTGTATTTTTAACAATTGAACATGAACAATTATATTTAGAATTAGAAAGAAAAAAATTTATTTTAATGGCAAATAGTAATTAAGGTGACTAAAATGGAATTTATAACAGCTCAATTCAGTCTATTACTCATTTTAACTATAATAGTTTGGGGTGGCTTTTTCTCCTATTTATTTTATATATTCGGAAAAATGAATAAGTTAAAGAAAGAAGTACAATCTTTGAAAGCACTCGAAAAAGAGCAGTAATAAACGAAGTTGATTAAAAATGGCAATTTCAACGAAAAAACTTGTAGCAATTGGTGGAGTAATATTTATAAGCGTAATGTTAGCATTTATCTTATTATATTCGTCAATTGTTCCCCAATATTCAGTTGGAGAATTTTATACAAATAAAGATAAAAATTCTTTGGTAGACAAGAAAATTCAGTTAGTGGGAGATGTTCATACATGGAATCCAACCACAGGAGTGTTTTCTATAATGGATTGGGATGGTTATAATTATACCGTAACTGTATATTATAATAATGTGCAAATACCAGGAGGATTTACAATAGGGACAAGGGTTGTCGTAGAAGGCATACTTAAAAATACAAATGGAGGATATAGTTTACAAGCGGATATGATAAGCACAAAATGTCCATCGAAATATGAAAATATCACAACAGCACCCACCACAACAACAACAACAATAGCATGAATAATTTACTTAAATTTATTTGAAAAATAGAAATATAATATAAAATCAAGATCTAATTCATTTGTGAAGATTGTTACAATACGAGAGCTGATGATTTTATATTAAGGCTAGAACTTCAAGCAGGATAATTGGCCATAAATTAATGAATTTCAATCCATTGAAGAAGTTGTTTTTCAAATTATTAATGATGGAGTAACTAGAATTGGTCGTACTATTTAAGTTATTTAGATTAAATCACATTAGTTTTTACAGAATTTTTATAAATTTCCTTTAAAATTTTTCGGGAAGTTTTTTTGAAAACTCTGGTTGTGATTTAGTTAAAAAAATGTTCTTTTCTTTATTTATACCAATTTTTCAATTTTTGTTAGCTGAAATTATGCTGTCAAAAAAAAATCTATATTTGATGTCGAAAAAATATATTTGTAATCAAATTATCTCATTTGAATAATTAAGAAAAAAGGGTTCGTGGTTTTTAGAACAAAAAATTGACTCGGATTATTTAACATAAGGTTATCTAGTAGAATTTTATGTAGAAATTAGTAGTTTACGAGCTAAAATGCAGATTAAAACTCAAATTATGAGCTATGACAATTCGTTAAAATAATTAACAATTTGCTTTTTTTGGTCTTAAAATTATAAAATGACCCAAAAATTACTCAAGCATGGTAAAAATATTTTCATTACTCATTTAGAAATTAAATTCATAAGAAAATGAATCATAAAGTGATAACATATTACTTAATCAGTACTCATGAAGGATTAAATAATACCAACTTGGGTAATAAACCCGTACAGACTAAGTTATAAAATTTAGTTAACGAGGTATAAAAAATGAAAAAAATTTACGGCATTTTGGTAATAGGAATTTTCTTATTATCAACATTTTTAGCAATAAACTTATATAATTCTGCTTCGTTTCCTGGGTATGGTCAAAATGAAACCTGTAACAACTGTCATAACCAACCAGCATTCGTAAGAGACGTTACAGCATCTTTTGCAATGAATAACTTTACCCAAGCAAACCAAGTTTTCTCTCAGTACGGTAAATGGGCAACTGATGAAGTGCCAGTTATACAAACAAATAACAGATCTTTATCAAACCTGGAATTTGTTAGAATGAGCTTTTTAAAGAACTCAACATCAATCATGGTAATGGCACAAGTTAATGATGCCACTTCAACAGCAAAAGGAACTGGTTCAGCAACATCCGATAAATTCGGTATAATATTTAATATTGATGTCGCAAACTTCACTGTTGGTGATTTCTTGACCTATTATAACTCTAGTACAAATAATTTAGATAATGTACTACAAGGTCAAATGGCATTCCCTAACGGACATGCAGATTTGTGGTATGTAGATGTAGGTGTTCTTGGAACAAATACAACCGGAATGGCTTCTGATAGATCAATTTCAAGTGGAATTTTGACCGATATACACCAATATGTTCATGTCGGTATTTATTATGGTAACTTTGATCATGGTCATGGTTATCAGTTTTTCTTCGTTAGAGACCTTATTACCAACGATTCAAACGATGCTCAATTCAATAATAATGGTGTTGGAATAAATTATGCTATAGCCAGTTGGGACGATTCGGAAACTACATCCCACCATTCATCCTTTGACCAAATGGTTATTGTTGGAGATTCAATTGGTGTTCAAAGTACTCTAATAAGTAATTTTACAACCACCTATTCTGAACCAGCTTCAATTACAAGTTCGCTAACAGCATTTACAGTGGTTATGGTTTTAGCACTCGTAGCTATTGCTATTCCAATTGTATTCTATTT
>DAHXPE010000531.1 GCA_027364495.1 Candidatus Heimdallarchaeota archaeon
TTATTGCGTTTAAGAAAGTCAAATCTTGGAATGGATCTACTCAAATAGAAGAAACTAAAGCATATTGTCCTAAATGTGGCATTTTATCTGATCCAGTCGATCCATCTTCGTATCGCATCGTTCATTCCATTGATCATTCAATGGATAAAACCATAGTCGTTGATCGTATTGCTTTATTAGAAGAAGCTAAAAAGAAAATGGGTGTCAGAACATATGGTTCTGCTTGTCCAGATTGCAAATCATTCTACTTTACCGCTCATCGTGTCGTAACTCGTGGTGATGAAGCTGGTAAAACCTTTTTAATGTGTCTTGTTTGTGGTAAGCAATTCAGGCGTCCTATTTATATTCCACCGCCTGAAAAATAATCAATTGCATAAATTTTTCATATTTTTTAACTGATTTTTTACTGAAATTTGTATTTAACAAATTGTTCCGTTGCTTTAAATATCTCCTTAGCATCTGGATTTATGTCGTTTAGCATCTAGTTGTATGCTTTTACGACATCTGATGTGTTCTTACCTTTTATTATTCCTTGGATAAATATTAATGGTTTTTTGACTTCCTTTCTAGAGCAATTTTCGATTTAAATCAAAATGATATTGGTTATCTTTTATTATTTGATTCATATACATATCGGAATTTTTTTTAAATCTCCTTAATCCTTTATTAATTATGTCTAATCCATCTCATACTTCATCTTCTGATGATACTATTAATTTAGGTGTCATGAATGAATCTTCATCGAGTTTAGACCCACGAGCTCCTGTTGGAGCTTCTTTTGCTAAATATAAAATTATTGTTATGAGTGGTAAAGGAGGTGTAGGTAAATCTACTGTTGCTTCAAATCTTGCTGTTAGCCTTGCACTTAAAGGCTATAAAACTGGCATTCTTGACCTTGACCTTTCTGGTCCAAGCGTACCTAAAATCCTTGGAATTGATAATCTCGAACCTGGTACTGAAGCTGATACTAAGAAATTAATTCCTGTTCCAGTTATGCCTAATCTAGTTGCTATGTCCCTCCACTATTTTATTGCTCCCGATAAAGCAGTTATTTGGAGAGGTTCCATCCGTTTTAAAACCATTCAAAATTTTCTTAAAGGTGTGAATTGGGGTTCATTAGATTTCTTAGTTATGGATTTACCACCTGGTACAGGAGATGAACCTATTACAGTCGCTCAACAAATCCCTGATCCTACCGGTGCTGTTATTGTGTCAACACCTCAAGCTGTTGCAACACAGGACGTTCGTAAATCTATTTTATTTGCTCAGCGAATGAATATACCTATCTTAGGGGTTGTTGAAAATATGAGTGGTTTTATTTGCCCTCATTGTGGTGAATTCACTCCGATTTTTGGGCAATTTGGTGCTAAACAATTATCTGAATCCATGAATGTACCATTTTTAGGATTTTTACCTCTTAAACAAGAAATTGCTGAATCAGGTGACTCTGGGAAACCATTTTCAGCTCATTCTAAAGAATTTGATGAGATTGTAAGTAACCTTTTAGATAAATTGAAAAATCACTAATTTATTCACTAAATATTCTTTATGAAGTTGGTTATGGTGCAAAATACTATTATAGCATCCAACGATATTCTTTGCCTTATTCCAATGAAAGATGTCCATGACGCTAAGAAAAGATTAAGGATTTCTTTTCCAACTGAAAAACAAGCTTTAGTCTCTAATATTATTACCAAACTTTTCATTAATACTATAACCACAGCGAAAAAAATTTTCGATTTTGCTGTTGTTTCACCATCAGAAGATACCTTAGAACTTGCACTTGAACAAGGCGCTTCTTTCATATATCAGGATTTAGGTATTGATCTTAACGAAGCGTTGACCACTTCAATAAATTATGCTCATCTTACATCTAAATGGAAATATATATTGGTTCTTACAGCCGATTTACCTTTTTTTTCAGATGAATCAATTGTAGAGCTTCAAAATACGTTTTTTACTGAAACCTTTACTATCATTTCAGCACCTAAAAAGTTTAAAGATCAAGGAACATCTGGTTTACTTATTCCTTTAAAATATTGGCCTTCCCTGACTTTACAATTCGGTAAAGATAGTTTTAATGCTTTTAAAAAACAATTACAAGAAAAAAGGTTTCCTTTCTATGAATTCCATGATAAAATTGGGTTTGATCTTGATACCATTGACGATTTAAATGAGTTAAAACAACATTCAACAGATATATTTAAGCAACTTGTGGATGAAGGAGCTATTAACCAATTATTCACCTAAGATGGATTTTCTTGTATGGATAATTTATTTCTTTTGATTTTAATTTTGTATTTCATAAGTTCAATTTGTCTCATTCCTTTTCCTCTTAATTTACTTTACTTAGCTTTTAAATCTAAGAATTGGCAAAAAATATTACCAAGTTCTTACTACGCTGAGAATGATTTACCCTCTGTAGCATTTCATATACCAATTTATAATGAAAAAAAGGTTATTATATCTACTCTGGAATCTTTATTTGCTGTTGATTACCCATCTGATAAATTGACTCTTATGTTGTTAGATGATTCAACTGATGAAACCTGTTCTATTATTGATGAGTATTTAGCCTCTCATATATGTAAATTTAAGGTTTTAGTCAAGAGAAGAAAAAAAAGAAATGGTTTTAAAGCTGGTGCTTTAGCCGAAGCCACTCTTGAGACTGAAGCCGAGCTGATTGCCATTTTTGATGCTGATTGTAAGGTACCAAGTAATTTTCTTCGAGATACTGTCCATTACTTCAATGATAATTCAGTTAGCGCAATTCAAACTAGATGGGAACATTCTAATTTACATTATTCGCTTTTTACACTTGCTATGTCAGTTGGGATAGATGGGCATTTTCTTGTTGAAAAAATGGGACAAGTTAAAACTAATGGATTTCTTTCTTTTAATGGAACTGGTGGTATGTGGCGTAAGACAGCAATTATTGAAGCAGGAAATTGGTCTCCTCGAACTCTTGCTGAGGATTTAGATATTGCATATCGATCTCAATTACAAACCAAAAATATTCTTTTTCTTCCACATATTACTGTGCTTCAAGAAATTGCTCCGACACTTTCATTATGGGGTATTCAACAAACGAGATGGTCCCGTGGTTTTTCTCAGAATTTACGTTTACATTTCAAGGATGTTTTGACAAAAGATCATAAAAAAAATCGCTTTCAGGGAGCTATTCTTCTTACAGCATATATGATTCCTTTCTTTTTACTTTTAAATATTGTTTTTTCATCGTTGTTAATATTTTCATCAGATTATAATTCGATCAGTTCATTTCTTATAATTTTTAATAGTGGATTAGCAGTTGTATCTATTGCTGGTTTTATTGTTTATTCAGTTGCCATAATTAGAGCCAAACGACCTTTATGGCATATAATTTTGATCCCTTTGTTTCTTTTTTGGGGAACAAGCCTTATTATTAGAATATTTTTTGGGATTATTCAGGGTTTCTTTAAAAATGGTGGAGAATTTAAGAGGACACCTAAGTTCGATCTATTCAAACCCGAAGCTAAAAAAACAAATACCAGAGTAAAAATACCTAAAGATGGAACAATATTTATTGAAATTATTTTTTTGTTATTCATAGGAGTGACAATTATTAAGACTCTAATCCTAGGTTTCCAAATGATTCTGGCAACAATATTTTACACTTATGTTTTTTCAAGTATGCTCCTTATGTTTTTTTCAAACCTTACTCACTATTTTGGCTCTACATAAATTGAACAATGAGGAAAAATGTTTTGACTATCAAATTAATATGCTTCGATTTTGATGGGACCATTGCTGATACTATGCCGTGGTTAGAAGAAAATGCCGTTCGTCTATTTAATGAAGTTTATAAAACAGATAAAGGCAAAGCTCGACATGACTACAGAATGACTACCGGTCTTCCTTTTTCACAACAGGTTGAATTGATTTATCCCAATGGAAATCAAAATAAATTCATAATTGAAACTTTTGAACATGAAAAAATAACTCGTATCGATGAGCAGCAATTGTTTCCAGAAACTAAAGAAGTAATCAAAAATTTAAGTCAAAATTATTTAATTGCAGTTTCAAGTTCAACAACGAAAGAAATTATTGACGATTACATCAAGAAAAAAGGCATTAAAAATTATTTAAATGATGTTGTTGGTTTTAGACCAGGTTTTGAAAAAGGGAAACACCATTTTGATTACCTTATGGAAAAATTTTCTTTAACTCCTGCTGAACTTATTTATATAGGCGATTCTAAAAAAGACATGGAACGAGCTTATAATTCAAATATTAAATTCATAGCAAGATTAGGTCCTATGTTTGCAAAAAGTGATTTTTCAATTAATAATAATGGCACAGTAGTCCAATTTCCCTGTATTACATCCTTAAAAGATGTTGAAGCAATTTTAAATTCAATTGAAGATAATTGAGTTGTCTAAAATAGCATTAATCATTTTTGATCTCGATGATACGCTCATTCATTCAAATATTGACTACGATTTGATGAAACAACATGTAAAAAATCTTTTTAATCCTGACTATAAATTCAAAAATAATCCCACTATTAAAGAATTGCTTGAAATACTGGAAAATAATCCAGATAAAATAAATCAAGCTTATGCTTTGATTGAGCAAATAGAATCTGATTCTGCTAAGACAATCGAATTAATTCCTAATGCAGATTTGCTTCCACCGTTATTAAAGCAAATGAATGTAAATTCAGCTATTTTAACAAATAATTCACGTCAATCAGTTGAAAAATATTTAACGTTTGAGAAATTTAAGTTCTTAAAGGAGATGGGTCCTATTATTACTCGTAATGATGTTTCTACTATGAAACCTGACCCAGCTGGTATCAATAAAATAATTGAATATTTCTCCCTTAACGAAAAAAAATCAGAAGTAATGTACATTGGTGATTCTTTTATCGATGCTGATGCGGCGCATTATGCTGGAATTAGATTTTTATTAGTTAATAGCAGAAAACTAGACTTATCTGCATTCAATTTTGAACCTTGGAAAATTTTTTCTAATCTTTCTGAGCTCATACAATTTTTTAAAGAAGATTTATTAGATCATATCTATTGAGGAATTGCTTTCGCTATTAAATCAGCAATTCGAAGTGGTTCTGGTAAATGTCCTACCCGTTGAAATTCTTGGATTCTTTTAATGGTATATTTTTTTTCCAATCCTATGCCCAAGAAAAAAAGTCTTGTTCCATCTAATTGTTCCCAATTTTTAGGATTTTTTTTGAATGCTTCAGAATATTCCCCTGAATAATGCAATTCATTTAATAAATTAAGTATTTTTTCTTCATTCGGCTCTTTTTCAGTTATTATTATTATTGGAGTTTTCCATTTTTCTTGTAAAATATTAATATCTAAAATTCCTAGTCCTGCGAGAATGTTATTAAATATAAAAACCAATTTTACTTGTTTTTCTATGAAATATTTTTCTTCTAATAGGGAGAGTACGTTTTCTGTTATTTCAGACGGTTTGGGATCCGTTGGTGAAAATTTGATGAAACATTTTTCAATTATTGAATTCCTCCAAAGAACCCCGACAATTGGAACCTTTTTCTTTTCAGAAAGAGAGACTGTTCCCCCTGATATAGCTAAAATTCTGCTATATATTTTCATCCCATCTTCCTTATGATTCAACTGCTTTACTCAAATCTTCTTTGTTCCAGGGCTTATTTATAAAATAATTGATGTTTGCTCTATTAATTGCTTCCTTCATTATATCAGTATCTCCATATCCTGTTATTAATATTCGTTTTAAATTAGGATATTTTCCTTTAATACCTTCTAAAAGATCAATTCCTGTCATTTCTTTCATTTTATAATCAATTATAATAATATCAAATAATTCTTTTTCAAGCATTTTTTCTACGGAAGTAGGAGTAGTTGTTGTTTTAATGACAGTTTGGGGTGGTAAAATCTTTTTAATTTCTCTTTTCAAGGCATCAATAACATCTGGTTCATCATCAACAAGCAGAATAGATTTGATCGTCGATATTAACTTGATTAAAGTTTTATTTTTAATTTCCTCCTCTGTCGATGTTAATGAATAACTTACCAAACTAAAAATGGGATTTAATATCGTAGTTATATCTTTTGGACTAAAGATTGGATTATTGAAAGTAACAAACAGCTCTTCTCCTTTTTGTTCAATAGTATCTTGAATAGAACCAAAACCTAAGTTTTTCCAATAAACATTCAAATTTTTCAAAAATTCAGTTATTGATTTACCTTTATAGTGTTCTTCTTGAAAATACTCTGAGAGAAGTTCAGAAATTTCATTTAAAATTGGTTCTTTTATTGAAGGGACTAGTAATAATTTAGTAAAAAATTGTTGTGGAAACATTAAAGCCCGTGAATCTTTTACTAAAAGATTCCCAGATTCCCAATTATAAATAGTATACTCATCAAGAGCATTCATAATAGTACTTGTAAAATTTTCTTGTGTTTTTCTTTTAACACTTTTTTCTTCAGATAATTTGTAACGATAATAACCAATGGGATTTAATTGAGACCAAAGTATTTCAAATCTTTCTTTTAATACTTGATTTCGAGCTATTATGCTTGAATTTGTTTTTTCTTTTGTATATTTCAATAAAATTTGGTTTGTTTGTAATTCTACAATATAGGAAAAATTCAAAAAATCTAAAGTTCTACATAAAACTGTTGTGGTTAATTCGGGATACTGAGGGAAGAGTAAAGGTTGTAATGTTATTGATTTATCGTTTTCGTTAAAAAATTTTACATTATATAGCTTAAAATAGTCGCTCTCTAATTGTAAATACTCCAATAAGCCTTGAAAAGTATTTTCAACATCAATTATTGTTAAAAGAGGATTAGCTGCTTCTACATTTGTCTTCTGGAATTCATCAAGCCATTCCATTAAATTTCCTTGCAAAATTCCATTAAAGAAATCTTCGATAAATTTTCGATCGAAAAAAATATAGCCTCCTTGAATCATTTGTTCTTGGATATTCAGAGTTTTTGAAGCATCACAAGTATGAATCCCAGTCTTTGATTGATAGACTTGTTCAATTCCTTGTTCTATAATATGATTCATTTTACCATGTGTCCTTGTTAACTCAAGTAAAAGATCATGATGTTCAGGACTAATAACCGTCTGAATTCTTCTTGTTCGTTTTGAGCTCATTTCAATATCCTGCAATTAATTTTTTTCATAAATTGGAAAGTATAATGTAAATGTTGCACCATTAAGGATGGTTCCTGACTCAGCTACTATATAACCACCAAGATCACTAATGATTCTTTGAGAAATACTCAAACCTAACCCGGTTCCAATACCAGGAGGCTTAGTTGTATAAAATGGATCGAAGATTCTAGGGAGACTTTTTTCACTTATTCCGATACCAGTATCTGAGATTTGGATTACTACCTTTTTATTAGCTTCATAAATATTAATTTTAATTAAACCTTTATTATTTTTATTGTGGTTTTCACTAATAGCTTGACTTGCATTGTAAATAATATTCAGGAATATTTGATATAATTTGGTATTTCCTAATATTAAATATGTTTTTTTCTCATTATCTTTATGAATTTCCACATTAATAGATTTTAACTCATAAGATAACAGGTTTAATGCTAATTTTATTGGCTCAATAATATTCAAAACTTCTTTTTTTTCAGAATCTTCCTTATTAGCATGTGAAAACTTTCTTAAATCTGATATTACTTCGGATAGTCTATGCAAACCTCTTTGATTTGCTTTTAATATATCAAATACTTCTTTTTTTATGACATCAATTTCATTTGATCTGGCGAGTTTGCTAATTTCATCTAAATTTAACTGAACATCAGTTTTGAGCTTAAAACTTTTAAAGAGGTTATCCCATTTTTCAGTGTAGTGAATAATTGATGTTATATAATCCTCTAAGGTAGAATTATTAGACATTATAAAAGCTAAAGGATTATTCAATTCATGAGAAATCCCTGAAGCTAAAAGGCCGATACTTGTAAGTTTTTCTGCCTGAATCAATTCATTTGATCTTTCTTGAATCTCTTTTGTCAATTTCTTCATATCGGAAATATCATAAATTGTAATCAAAGCTCCTTCGACAGATTTAGAAGTCATCATTATACTATAAATGACCAATAGGTAAACTAACTCTGAGTTTTTGTTTCTAATTTGAGTTTCAAATCTTATTGATCTATTATCATTTAAATCACTAGTTATTTTGTACAAAGTTCGTTGGATACGAATTTTTTCTTCATCTGGATAAATGAAACTAAGAAAACTCTGTCCTACTATCTCATAAGATACCAAATCTAAAATTTTTTCAGCTGAAGGATTAACAAAAATTATTTTTCCAGTTTGATCTTCAATAAATACTCCTTCTCCCAATTCATTTAAAATGCGCATTTGTAAAGCTAATGAATGCTTGGTCGCTTCACGAATCGATCGATGAGTTTCAGCAGCTTCACTGTTAATAATAAAAACATTCGAGGCTAATTCAATAATATGGAAATTCTTTTCCTGAAAAACAAAAATGAGGTTTTTTTCTCTAAAATTTTTTAAGATATTTTCCTTAATTTCTGTATCCAAATCAGAGAATTTAGTGTTAAAATAAAATTCATCTTTATCATCTGATAAAGAAAAAGCTGGGGTATTTAATTCATTAATGTTTAACATATGATATTTTTAATCCAGAATTTCTATGAAAACAAAGTCTATTAAAACAATAATGTTTATATTAATTGAATTATAAAAATTTTAATATAAAAAATTTTTATTGATTTTAATTTTATTTATAAACGGAGATTAGTCAAATAACTTCAAATATGCTTGAAAA
>DAHXPE010000543.1 GCA_027364495.1 Candidatus Heimdallarchaeota archaeon
TCCAATTTAAGTGTATAGAACCATTGTTATATATGTTTATATACATTTTTAGAAACGGAACACAAACGTTATCGAATTATTATTTATAACTTTTTGTCAATAGTTAATTCTTTGAAATCATATGGTTGCGAAAATCTTTAAAACAAAATTCTTTTTTATTAAATTATTATAAATGCTTTAGCATTGAAAATTCTTAGATTTAAAATAGAAATATAGGCAGAAATAGTCTTTATTTTTATTACACTAGTTTAATTGGTATTGAATATAAAGAATTTTACATAAACACAAACGAATTGGTTTTTTTTATGAATGAAGTTTGGTTACTAGATTATGCGAGAACTGCTTTTTCAAGATCACGACCTACTAAGCCCGAAACAGATGCATTTGGTGAAATACGCGGGGATGAACTTTTAGCGAAGCTTTTACAAAAGTTTTTTGATGGTTCATTATCTGATAAGGGAATAAAAAAAGAAGATATTGATGATGTATCCGTAGGTGTAGCTTCAGGAGTTCTAGAAAATTGGACTTATGGAGGTAAAATTCCACTCTTCCTAGCTGGATTTCCAACAAGTGTTCCAAGTTTTTTTATTGATCGACAATGTGGATCGGCTGGTTCAGGAATGCATGTTGGTGTAATGGAAATTATGACTGGTTATAGTGATGTCTTTTTAGCAACTGGGTTTGAACATATGACTCGTGTTCGTGGAAAAGGAATTGACAGAAACCAGAAACTTGAAGAACCTACCAGTGAATTTTATCGTGGAGATATAGACATTCCTAGTACATTTAATATGCTTCAAACAGCTCAAAAATTGTATGAACAAGAAGTTCCAACCTTTACAAAAGAAGATATGGATAAATTTGGCGTCAGAAGTCATAATTTAACAGTAAAAAATCAGGAAAACGGTTGGTTCAAAGGAGAAATAATTCCTATTGAAGGGCATGTTCCTGGTAATGTTACGAAGAAGATGATAGTTGATCGCGATTTGACAGCACGGGCTTCTACACTTGAAACCGTTAGTCAATTGCCTAGAATCACTAAACCATTCTATTTAGAAAAGAATGGCGGTAAAGAAGGCTATATAAAAAGAGAAGGAACTGAAGAAGGGGTTATTACAGCAGGTAATTCATCACCATTAAATGCTGGTGCAACAGCAGCTGTTTTAATGAGTAGTACAGAAGCTAAAAGAAGAAATTTGGAACCAATGGCGAAAATAGTCTCAATAGGCTGGGCTGCGGTCGATCCAAGCGTTATGGGTCGGGGTCCAGTTCCAGCAACGCAAAAAGCGCTACAACATGCTGGTTTAAAAGCCGATGATATTGATTATTGGGAAATAAATGAAGCTTTCACTGTTGTTGCATTAAATGCTATGGATAAACTGAATATTCCAGAAGAAAAGGTTAATATAATGGGTGGATCAACAGCTATCGGTCATCCACTTGGAGCAACAATGGTTAGGCTAACTGGAACTCTTGCTAGAATTTTAAAAGATAAAAAAGCTAAATATGGTGTAGCTACTGCTTGTATTGGTGGAGGTCAAGGAGTTGCCACCGTTATAGAAAATATTTAACCAAATTATTCATAATTTTTTTTTTAAATTTAGTTAATATTGTATAACATTAATTTGAAAATAACTCAAATTAGGTTGTATTAAAGTAATTTGATTTATAAATTAAAGCATCTATAATCATTGTATTTTAAAATTAATCATATCTCTTTTAACAAAACTTTTAACAAAAGGAATTTAATCGTCTATCTCAGAATTACTTAGTAGCACGTATATGATGTAATTTTTGTTAAATATATTAAATTCAACCCAATTTTTGCTTACTAAAAAAATTTTCTTAGAAATAATCTAATTACTTCAAAAGAGAGGTCTTTGTACAAGATTTCTATATTTAAAGATGATTTTATTTGATGTAAGTATTTATTAAGTAATTAATATTCAATATAGTTAAGTATAATAGTAAATTTTGGTATACCATAAATAAAAAATTAAATTCAGCAAAAAGACCTTGTTTGAGAAATGAATACAAAATTGGGTAATTTAATTAAATGTTTTAATATTCAATGTGATTTTGAATGGCCAAATATGTGTTAGAAGATTTATTGGACAATAAAGTTAAAATAGATAAAATTAACTGTGAAAATTTGGTTAAAAGTGTTTATAAACTGAATGATTTAGAATTTGAAATCTAATGTACTATTCTAATATATGGTGCTCAGACGGTCCAGGATATTCGAGATCATGTCAATACAAAAGCACAATATGCATCAAATCCTAAGGATCGTACTATGATTTCAAGAGCTTTAAAACAGTTATACCAAAAACGATTAGTTTCAAGGGAATCAACAACAAAAGTTAACGTAAGAGGCTATTATCATATTTATACAGCGAAATCTTTAAATGAAATAAGCAGTGAATTAAATTCTTACATTGATGAATGGTATGAAAAAGCAAAAACGGAAATTTCTACACTTACAGATCATTTCGAAGCTAAAAAAGAAAAAAAAATAAGTTCTACGAATGTCTGAAACATTTAATTTTTTAAAATCCTTTTTTTTTAATATCAAAATTCTAAAAAGCCTTATTGTATTGTATTGAGGCTGGGATCGTAGCTGATATTTTAGATTTCATACCATAACGTACTGAAAAATTACATTAAAAAATAAACTATAAATTATTTTGTTTAAATTTTCAAAGATAATTTATTAAAATAATTTTTTTCAAAAATTTTCATAAACCATTCATGAATTGATTCAAAAATTAACGAGTAAAACCATTTTCAAGAAGTTGGTAAAAACAATATGACAGATGTAATAAGTTTAATGAGCGGTATTTATAATGGAATTGGAAAATTTCATTCTCATACAGTTAGTAACATATTAGCTCAAACGGCAACATGTGATCCACGAGTAGACCCTAAGTGTATAACTAGGGAAGTATTCAGAGGGATATCATTATTTTCACCACTTTGGTTCGTATTTTATTTATTGTTTGTAATAGAGATCATATTTTTCCTTTTCGGAATTTTCACATTACTTAGAAAATATATGAAGGGTAAAAAAGATCCAATAAAAAGAATAGAATTGCCAAAAACTCTGATTAATGCCATTAAATATTTTTTTGTCTGGTCCTCCCATGATAAAATCGATAAAACCGATAAAAAGATTACTTGGGCTCATAGATTAATGCTCTTAGGTTTTTTTGTTTTATTCTTAGGAACAGTGTATATAACAATAAATAACGATATATATATTGAACTTCTTCATAACCCCAAACCAGGAACATTTTATGGTCTTTTTTATGAAGTTTTTTCATTTTTAATGGACTTCTTTGGGCTTATAGCTATTTTAGCCATTTTCTATCTAATTTATCGAAGGTATGGCCACCCCAAGAGATTAGATTATACAAGAGCTGATAAAAGAGAATTAAATCCAGCAAGAAAAAGATGGCCTATCGATGACGCATTTTTTATATGGTATGTTCTCAGTACATTAATACTAGGTTTCCTCCTTGAAGGTGTAAGGATAGTATTAGTTGATTTTCCTTTTTACGA
Organism: Candidatus Heimdallarchaeota archaeon; assembly: GCA_027364495.1. The sequence goes on from DAHXPE010000543.1 coordinate 3,562, forward strand.
AGTATTTTCGTCACCTGTTGGATATTCACTTGCAGTAGTTTTGCACTTATTTGGTTTACAGGTAAATAACCAATTTACATTGGATTTATATTCAACACTATGGTGGATTCATTTCTTTCAAAGTATATTCTTTTTCACCTTAGTTCTTCCATATACAAAAGGTATGCATATGTTAACTGCATATTTATCACTTGTTACAGTTGACCCACTACGGGCAAAACGTTTACCTCAAAAGTCACCTGAAACAGAAGATTATGGATATAAAACCATACAAGATTTTTCATGGAGAGAATTAATTTCTCTTGATGCCTGTACGAAATGCGGTCGATGTCATATTTCTTGTCCTGCACAGGTAGTTGGCGAACCATTATCACCAAGAGATTTGATATTGGACTTAAGAGAACAAGCAGCAGTAACGATGGGCTTTCCAGAGTATAGTTTCAGAACAGAGACAAGAAAAGAAAGAAAAATTGATCAATTATTAGTATCAGCTGAGAAAAATGCTCCTATTCTCAAAGACACAATCTGGTCCTGCACAACATGTATGGCTTGTACCCAAACATGTCCTGTAGCCATAGAACATGTACCAATAATAATACAATTACGACGAGGTTTAATTGAGGAAGGAGATTTAGATTCTGGAATCCAAAGCATACTTGAAAAGGTCGGTCGATATGGTAATTCATTTGGTGTGTCAAATAAACAGCGTGCAAAATGGACCAAGAGTTTAGACTTTGAAATCAAAGATGCCAAGAAAGAAGAAGTTGAATATTTATGGTACGTTGGTGATTTTGCTTCATTTGATCAGAGAGCTTATACAGATTCCATATTGGTAGCAAAAATATTACACCATGTTGGAATTGATTTTGGATTACTATTTGAAAAAGAAAAAACAGCTGGTAATGATATACGAAGAATTGGTGAAGAAGGTCTCTTTGAATCACTTGTGGAAGACAATCTAGGAGTTTTGAAAAACTGTAAATTCTCAAAGATTATAACCACAGATCCTCACTCATTGAATACACTTAGAAACGAATATACTAACTTCGATCCAGATTTCATAGCAAAACCTTATCACACTAGCGTTATCCATTATACTACACTTTTATGGGATCTCATTCAATCTGGTAAAATACAAATAAAGAAGAAATTCTCTGGTCCAGTAACTTACCACGATCCTTGCTACCTAGGAAGGTATTCAGGAGAATATGATGCTCCCAGAAACATTATTAAATCATTAGGCTTTGAACTCAAAGATATGCCAAGATGTCGTGAAAACAGCTTTTGCTGTGGAGCAGGTGGCGGTATGATTTGGAAAGCAGAAGTTCCACATGGTGATCGACCAGCTCTAAATCGTATGCGTGAAGCTGAGTCAATACATGTAGAAAAATTCCTTGTCTCATGTCCAAAAGACAAAGTAATGTTCACCGATGCATCAAAAGATTTTAAAATAGAAGTTTTTGATATTATTCATTTCCTGTATGAAGCAATGGATATTCCGGCTCCAGCACCAGCTCCAGTATCAGATACTAATCCTGCTCCAGCTGATTAAATTACTTACATTCGAAAATTACTCTCGATTTTTTTATTTTTTCTTTTTAATTCCAGCAATTTTTATATTTATTTTTTTAATGAACGCTTTGATAGAAATAAATTTCATTAGCGGCCTCATTTACAATGGTAAAGAAATGAACTGAGTTGCAAAGAGTAAATTAAGAATAAAAACTTCTACATAGTGAAGAATTTTGCTTGCATCAGAATTCAGTCAATCGGAAAGTGGTGAAGAAAAGATGCACTGCTTAATAATCGTCCTTTCTTTGAATAGAGGTACCTGAAAAAAGATTGGTTCTAAAAATCTTACGAAAAATTTAAATTCTAGGTTGTTTTAAGTAAAGCTTAAGCGATAGTTATCTTTAGAAAAGAAAAAATGAAAATACTTTACGATTAAATTGAAAAATTTTTAAAGAACAGGTGAATAAAATTAAACCCGAAACAATACATTTCAAATTAGATTGCAGGAATCTATCATGTCCCATACCGATTGTTAAACTCAAAAAACAAATCAATAGCATGGAAATAGGTCAGGTAGTTGAAATGGTTGCCACAGACCCTGGTTCACCATCAGATGTTAAAGGTTGGTCTCAACAAACAGGTCATGAATTATTGCATAATGAACAGGTAGGAAAAGATTATTTCTATTATATTAAGAAATCAAAATAAAAAACTTCCATAAATTCTATTAGAGAAGATACTTGAACCCAATGCGTTATACAGAACTGATGAATGCTAAAATGAACTAACTAATAAACCTAGTACTTTAAGAGCTGTAAAGATTAAGGGAACAGTTTTATAGCTGAATCTTTGATGAAAATTCCTGGTGAATTACTTAAAGGAGTATTTGTATTCAATAATAACCATTTGACTGATGTAACATTCACTGGTGATGTTTCTGTTGATCCAATGTATGGTTTAATTCAGTTAGAAAACTGTTTAATAGGATTTAATTTTGAAAAGCAAGGATTGGATCAAAAAATCGCTGGTTTATTTTCTGGCTTAGATATGCCCGACGTTTCGCCAACTGATTTATCAACACTTATTTTTATGCTGTATTCAGTCATAAAGAATCAACATTGCATTAAAATACAATTCAGGTGAAATAATTGTCTAATTTTGAAGAATTACCGGTTGTTTTAAACACTTTAGGCAAGGGAGATGAATGTGAGATAATTCTCCAACGGAAAGAAACTATTTTTGATGAAAATGAAGAATATCTTTTATCTTTAGATTTGAGTGAACTCAAATTAAAAACTATTCCTGATCATTTATTCGATACTTTTACGCGATTAAAAGTTTTGAATCTATCTCAGAATGAATTAACCAAAGTGTCAAAAGAAACTTTTAGTGAATTAAAAGAATTAGAACATTTATTTTTATTTGTAAACAAAATTAAACAATTATCAACTGATGTATTCAGTAATAACCCAAATTTAACTCAATTGGATTTTAGTGACAACGATATAAGTTCTCTTCCAGAGACCATTTTTGAATCTGTCAATCAACTTACATTACTGGATATTAGTTCAAACAAATTATCAAAATTGCCCATTTCTATTTTTAAGCCATTAGAACAATTAGAAAAATTAGAGTACAGAGAAAATAATTTGAAAGAAATTCCTGAAGGATTATTAGATCCACTAAAGAATCTCGTTTCGTTAAATTTAAGTGAAAATAAATTAACAGATCTTAAAAAGGTTCATTTACCAGAAATGAGTTTCCTAGAATATTTAGACTTACGAGATAATGAGTTGGTAAATATTCCAGAACATTTTTTCGATAAACTACTAAATGTTAAGCAACTGGATCTTGATGACAATAAATTAAAGAAATTACCTGAAAAGATATTTGAACCCTTGACTAAACTTAAAGCTTTAGGACTTTCGTGGAACGAATTGAAAACAATACCTAAAATGCCCTATGAGAACCTGGAAGAGTTATTAATAACAGGTAATAAACTACCAGATGAATATGATGAAAATCTTCGAGGAAAAGATGCTGTGCAATTATTTATTCAAGAATACTATGGAAAATAGATACTTCGTCATGACTGCTCAGTTATTTATTAAACAATATTTTGCAAATCATTTTTAAAAATGTATATAAACATAGATAGTAAGTATTCTATTCTTAGTATAGTAATCAAAATTGAGTAAGTGTTTAAGTTTTTCGACAAAAACATAATATTATTTATTTGAGCTAATAAAATCAGAATTTGACTTTTTTGTTTCTTGTTTATTTTTAATTCCAGATGATTTTTGACTCCTTTGCTATTTCTTGAAAA
>DAHXPE010000555.1 GCA_027364495.1 Candidatus Heimdallarchaeota archaeon
ATATATTTCTAATTCAGCTAGATAAAACGAATGCCATAATTCAAGTAATATTAATTGTTTTAATGATGGATCTTGAATATCATTCCAAAGATTCCATACCGCTAATAATGCCCATTCAATTAAATCAATCCATCCCGAATAAGATGAGGGTGCGTCTTTTTTATAATTATAAATTATATATAAACTGACTGGAATAAGCCTTAATTTTTTTTCATCAATATTATCGGATAAAAGAATATTTAAAAAGTTTTTCCAGTTAGGTAAAAGAATATTTTCCCATTCCTCTGAGCCATATTCGAGATCATTTACCTGGCCGCATATGTAATTTAATAACGCCGATAGATGTTGTGGAAGTAAATCAGGAGTAATTAAATTATCGTTTACTTGTTCAACAATTTTTGAAAGATTCCAACGTTCGTAATTAATTTCCTTATCTTCATAAATCTTTTTAGGTAAAGCAGAAATTAAATTATTATATAATTGAACACCGTTATCATCTTCATCTTTATTGTATGCTAAAATAATTTTTATCTTTTCAATTTTATTATTGTAGGAAGTCAATTCTGGCGTCGATGCCATTCTTAAATCGGAATCGAAATTATTCTTTATCCAATTTTTATTGTTTAATTCTTCATCCTTTAAAACAAAGATTATAAGTTCGTTACCTGCGAGAAAAGCCATATCAATACCAAACTGAGCACCAGTTTTAGTAATAAAGTCCTTATCTGAGATGCTCCTGAAAAAAGGCAAGTTTGTTGGAATCCAATTTTTAGCAATACCTAAGTTGTAAATTATCCAATCAAAGCCCAGTTGGAGTCCTTTTTTCTCGTTCCGCGTTCGTTCTTTTAGACTTAGGATATAATTATTTATAAAAGATTTTCTGTTTGTCATATTATTATTTTGTTAATAAAATTAAATAAATGAACCGTAATCCGATTCGACTCTTATAATATCTTTTTTAATTTCAATTAGAAGTTCTTCAGATGGAGATTTAGGACTGTTATCATCTATGTCAAGATTGATAATTTTAGGATTTAATGATGAAACAATTTTATGAGATTCGACAAGTTGCGATAATTTATTTTTCAAATATGTTGTCCTACTTAGTATAGAGCAATATGGAAATATTTCTTTCGTTAATCTACCAATATCCCATCGTTCAATGTCACGATGCAGTATGCCTTTATCTTTTGCTCTTTCATTAAAATCATTTTTAGCTTTTTCAAATTTATCTATAGCGCCTCTATAACCTTCATCGCCATTGTGAACGACTACCACTGTTCTTTTTTTATTAATAAATTCTTTTTCTTAAAGCTCAATAGACATTGCTTCTTCCATTTGATTAATAATACCAAACTGACCATCAAGGTGATTTTCTAAATTGCCTTCTTTTAATACATAAGAGCAAAAGGTTTTATCAATTTCATTTTCAACAGCAGTAATATCCTTTCCATGTTCACCATATGGAGCCTTACTTGGACGTCTAATAATTCTTTGTTTTAAGCCATCCTGGATAAAAAGCAATATATATTTATCAAGCTCTCCAAACTCACCTAATTTTTGAAGAAAATGCCTTAAGCTTGATTCTGTAGAACAAATGTCAAAATAAGGTTCCATTATTTTTTAAGCTCAGAACTAACATAAAACCTTTTTAGAACCATTCCTTCAGGATCAATATATTCTAATCTTGGAAATTCTGCAGCATGGCTTACTTCTTGGAATTTCTGAGGCTTTCCTCCTTCAATACCATAGGATATGCTCCAACTATCGCCATATAAAATTTGGGTATGTTTAATTAAGTTTAGAAAGACTGACTTTTCATTAATTTTTTTATTAATATCTCTTGATAGTATTTTTCTTTCAAGTTCTGCACCTTTAACAAATTCAAAATAATTGATATTTCGTGCCGGAAGATGCTCTATAGACTTCAACCTGTCAAAATATTTGCTTGCTTTGCTTATAACTTCTTTTAATAAGACAGAAGGCTCTTGAATTTTTTCCCATTTGTGCAAACACGCTCCCGGATAATTCACTGCTTGGGAAACCATTTCTTTTACAAATTCATTTTTTAATTCAGAATTAGTTTCACTATAAAATGGTTCAAGCATCAATAAAAATTGAGATGTGTTTTCTGCCAATAAAATGTTTCTTGAGAATTCAAGTAAAATGCTGGAAAGGATAGCAACTGTAGGAAGGTTAGTATTATCTACTATTCTGGCTCCGTGCATTCTGCTGAATATTTTAAAAGATGCTTGCCTCTCATATGTTTTTTCAGAGAATAAGAGTCTTGTATAAATTGAATTTAATAGTTCTCCCGATAATTTATACTCTAGACTTTGAAACGAACCGTTCCATAATAATTCTAGAAATTCATTTAATGAATTTTCAATAATGAGTATTATAAAATTATTTAGATATTGCGGTCTAACCCTTATTTGACTTATTAATAATTGTTCTATTTTATTCCATGTGCCTGCATACTGAATTTCAATTGGCAACAAATCAGTAAATATTTTTTCAATTTTTTTAATTTCACGATCGATTAAAGAAGGGGGACAATAATTGAAAATCCAATATAAAGAATCAACAATATAGAATTTTGATTCAGGTGATAATTTAGAATAAACAGTAATATTAAACCAATCCAGAATTTTTGTGATTTTTATTTCATCTTTTGAATCATTAATTATTACTTTATAAGATAAAAAAAACGCTTCCTCTATTTCCCTTTTTTTTCCTTTATAAGCTAATTGAATTATTGCAAAAAGGTCATCAAAATATTCTAAATCTCTAAAATATGAGATTAACCATGATTTATAATAAACTATCCGATAATTTTCATTCGCACTTTCTTTAAGCTCGTTCTCAATAGATAAGAAACTCTTATTATCTACCCTATTTACTTTGGTTGATGCCCTAATAGAGCCTAAGATTACAGAAGCAATTTGAAGTTCGAAAGCTTCAAAATCTTTATTCTTATAGCTTATAAAAACATTTTTTGCTTCCGCTGGGAAACTAAAAGAATAATTGCCAATAGCTTTAAGAAAATCACCACTAGCCATAACGTGTTGTATCTTTTCGCCAATATTAAAAAACCATTTTACTGCAAAAGCGGAGTCCAATTTATATTCTGAAAGAACATAAGGGAGGCATTGAATAATATTCCAAAAGTACACACTATTTACATCTTCTAATTTTTTAAATATTTCTTCATTGGCAGAAATATCAGAGTTATTAAGTACTTCTAATAATACTTTACTACAAAGCTCATATGCATAATTTTGGAAATGTAAGTAGGTTTCCAATTCACTCAAGATTTTAAAAATAGTTTCAGGATTTTGTTCATACTTTTCAAAAAGAAATGGCATTAGCTCAGTCAACTTAGATTTATTTGAAATAACTAAATCGACCTCAATTTTAATCTTTTCATTTTCAATTTTGTCTTCCTTAAAAAGATCTCTCCTTTCGATTTTATTGCCAATAGATTTAAATATTTGTTCTAATAAAGGTGTTTGCATTTTATTTTTTAATTGTTTCTTTAATAATTTTATTAGCTTCTAGATGAGGTAATCCAATTCCCTTCGCAATTATTTGGCCAGCATTAATTTTTATAATCTTTGCAAATAGGTCATTTTCAGATATATTATTTTGGATGTTGCTTTTATTTTTTAAATGATATAAGTGTACTTCAGTAATTGTTTTTCCAAATGCTTGATTAGAAGCTTGGTTAAGATAAAGATTATTATTTTTTATAAATTTAAGACAGTCTGCTAAAATATTTTCTCTTTCTTCAGGAGTATTATGAATAGATAAGGCTAGATCCATCCATAAGCTGAAAGCTTTTTGATGTATTGAAAGTCTTTTTTCGATTGCAACTAAACGGAATTTATCTTTTCGATCATACATCTGTATTAATAGAGTAATAAAAGCACCAACAAAAATTCCTAATAATGGAAGTAATGCATTCATAAGTACACCTAAATAAATATTATTCTTTTAGTTGAGCAATTCATCCGCAAACAACTCAGCTTGTTTAAGAACTGTATCGATTGCTTTTTGCTGCTTGTCAGGAGGATAGCCGTATTTAGTAAGTGTACGCTTAACTAATACCATTAGTTTTGCTCTGGCACTTTCACGGATTGTCCAGTCTATGGTTGCATTCTTTTTTACTTTGTCGGCAATTTCTCTTGCAAAGGATATTGTCACCCACTTTGAACAACGATTGAGTGTTTTAGACGGCAAAGGAATGATCGTAGCTATGAGCCGTAGAATCGCTGTTGATTTGTATAAAGAAATAGTTGCTTTAAGACCTGAATGGCACAATGATGACCTTTCTAAAGGACAAATTAAGGTTGTCATGACGGCAGCGAGTTCAGATGGTCCTGAAATGGCAAGACATCATACTACAAAAGAGCAGCGCAGAAACCTTGCTGAGAGAATGAAAGACCCTGCCGATCCTCTTAAACTTGCTATCGTTCGCGATATGTGGCTAACCGGTTTTGATGTCCCATGCTTGCACACTCTTTACATTGATAAACCGATGCGCGGGCATACTCTAATGCAAGCTATCGCAAGAGTAAATAGAGTATTCAAAGACAAAAAAGGCGGG
>DAHXPE010000562.1 GCA_027364495.1 Candidatus Heimdallarchaeota archaeon
CTTCGACTTCTGAAGCAACTGCTTTAGCTAAATATGTCTTTCCATTTCCGGGAGGTCCAAATAATAATATACCTTTCCATGGTCGTCTAGCTCCTATAAATAAATCTGGTCTTGCCATGGGTAAAATAACTGATTCTCTAAGGGCTTTCTTCGCCTCCACTAAATTAGCTACATCATCCCATTTAACAGATGGCTTTTCTCTAACAATAGCTCCAGATATTTCACTACTCAATTCGTTTTCTTCATTATCTTTAGAAGAACCCTTTGATTTTTTATCATCAGGACCATTAGGGACACGACCTTTATTTTGCTGTATGGCATCTATCCTGACTAGATATTCTTTAGCTCTGTTATAATAGAGTTTTTTAACGTTTTCATCTTTTGTAAATTTGATTAATCTTTGTAAATTTTCAGCTGCTGCCATGTAATAAGGTACTGCTTCACGTGAGCGACCAGCCCTATCAAGTTCAGTGGCAATTCTTGCATTATCCTTAGCGAGGTTAAATAATTCACTAGACATCGTTAAAGTAACCTTTTAAAGAAATTTTATCCTTATACTAAATATTGATTTTTGAAGTAAAATTTTTTAATTATCTCCCTTTTCTCCTTTCAATCTCTGGAGACGAGCTTCTAGGTCTTCACTTAATGTGTCACCTGCTGAAGCAAGGGATGATTCAGTAGTTGCTACTCTTGTTGCTTTCATTTCTTCAAGGATTTTATCAGCATCAGCATCTTCAGTCTCATCACTTTCAAAAGCTGTATCAAGTCCTTCATCGAGAGTTTCGGTTGTTAGGTTTAAATTTTCCATTTCGTTTTCCATTGCAAAAAGGATATTTTCCATCTGAGGAATAGCTAGAGTCCTGTTTACCATATACAAACTCTTTACCAAACCCCTTAAATCAGATCCTATTTGCTGTACTGCGCTTGCTTGTTCTAATTTGAACACCATCGTTTTTACTTTTGATCTGAGTTTTTGTAGATTATAAGCCATTTTTCTACTTCTAGCTATATCTTTTGCAAATAAACGTGCTGTGTCCATGTCATCTTTAGCTAAAGCATCCTTAACCTCTTTCATCATCTTTAATTCGTCATGCTGAATTTTCTTTCGTTGTCGCTCTAAACGTTTATCAACCATCCTCATATTTATAATCCATTTGTTTAAATTTTGTTTTTTAACCATAGTTCGACCATCTATTCCAATTATTCTAATTCTTCTTCCATTTCTCGTTTAATTCGTTCTATTTCTGCTTGAAGCTCTTTTTCTTTAACATCATCTGTTGCACCTTTTTCTGCTTCAGGTAGGTCGCTAACTGGTGCATTCAAAACTTTTCGATGAGTTGGTTTTTTCTCGGCTAAACCTTCTTTTCTCCTAGATGATGATGTTTCTTCCTGAATTTCAGACATTAATACATTCATTTCATCAGAGACATCTGCTAATTCAACATCCAATTCATCATCAAGTAAGGAACTTTCTGCAAATCTTTCATCAATATAATTAACATTTTCTATTGACATTTCAAGTCCAGACATTATTTCTTCTGCTTGTTCAAGTTTTGTTGCACTTGCAGTTTTATCTAATAATGTCTTTGATGCTGAAAGAACTTTTAATAGCTTCTCATTTTGTTCCGCCTTAGCCATTGCCTCGATAATTCTATTAATCATTGCTGCTTTTGACATCAAACCTCCTAGATCAGCCTGATAGTGTTTTCTTCGCATTAAGGCCTTCTCGGCGGCTGTTTTATTACCATCCCTTAAAAAATCTTTGGCCATGCTACGTTCTTCATCACTTAACCTCTTTAAAGCGCGAGCACGTATTTTAATATCGCTTGATTGTTTACGTAGTTCTGCAACCGTTTCACGTGATTTGGACGGTTTGCTGCCTTTGAAAAATGATGTAAATTTTTCCATTATAATCGCACATTGAAAATTATTCTCTTAGGTAAATGTACTGTCCTATTATCAAATTTAAATAATTATATTTTGGTATAAACTGAATTATAAACCAATCTTTATTAATTAAATACCGGGAAAGTAATAAGTAATTCCTTCAAGACTTTCTTCTTTTACAGCAATTTGCTTTTCTTCAAGATAATCCATTATTCTAGTTATTCTGTCTAGTGTCCAGCCTGTTTCTAAAATAATTCGTTCTCTTGATAATTTTCCATTATGTTTGTTAGCTAATTTTAATAGTTCATTCATATCAGGGGATATTTCTTGAGTTATAAAATGAATAATCTTAAATCCAGAATCAAGTATTTCAATTTTAGCAAGTAAATTATTTTTTTCTAAAATTTGTAGTGACTTTTGTATATCGTTAATACTAATTATATGACCTTTGTAAAGTTCTTGAACACGTTTAATAAGTTCAGAGAACGACATCACACCACCTGTTTCCTTAATAGATTTTTTTCCGATATCCAGGATCTGAATAGCTAATTGGTCGTAAAAACCTCCACTGGTTAATTTATCAATGAGGCCTGGTTTTTCTTTCTTTTCAAAAATACCGAGTTCCGTGGGAAGACCAAGCTCAGATCGAATGGCAGTAAATTTTTCTATTAAAGCCGGATTAGAACGTAATTCATTACCATATTTTTTTTCGATAATTTTTAATTGTTCATTAAGGTTTTTAATCGAATCGATCATTGATTCTAATTCCTTAAGAGCTAAATCTGCTCCTTTATCGCGAATACTTTGTTCACGTTTCAGTTTTTCTTCTATGTTTCGAAGGCCCATGTATTGTCAAACTTACATTTCTTTGTGATGTAAATAATTTTTGCATTCTCTTATTATTTTTGATTTATCAGAACTTTAAATAATAACCTTTTTAGGATAATTTCAGGGAAAGAATTATTAACTTCTTTTTGAAATATGTAGTAACATTGGAAATATCATAAGTGGTAAAAGAATATAAACATGGCGAATCTTCAAAAATACAAATCAGCAGTTTTGGTGCTGCTACAGACGTAGGGAGATCGTCTTTTCTAGTTGAAAGCGATGGAAGAAAAATTTTACTTGATGCTGGTTTACAGCTAAATCCTAAACGAACCAAACTTCCATCTAAAGGGCCTATTGGTATTGATGACATTGCTGATCAATTAACGGCAGTTGTTTTAAGTCATGCTCATCTCGATCACTCTGGTTACATCCCTGCATTGTATGAACAAGGTTATAAAGGTTCAATCTTTGCAACAAAACCTACTATTCCTTTAACAAGAGTTCTCTGGAGAGATCATCTCAAAATTGAAGGTGAAATTCATTATTCAAAAAATAGTTTTCTAGAGGCATCAAAATCATTTAAAGGTTGTAATTACGAAAATCAGGTTAAAATTGCTGATGGTGTCTATTTAGAATTTCTTGATGCAGGACATATACTCGGTAGTGCTTCTGTGCTTCTTGATTTTGATGGTACACTAATTTATTATAGTGGAGATATAAATGATCAGGTTACACCTTTTCATGAACCTGCCAAAACACCTAATGAGCCAGTTGATGTTTTACTTGTTGAATCAACAAATGGTAGCAGATCTCTTCCTAAAAGACGCAAGGCTACTCGCCAATTTATTCAAGCAATTGATGAATCCTATGCAGCTAATAAAAAAATCCTCATTCCTTCATTTGCTATAGGAAGAAGTCAGGAAGTGATGATGTATCTAATTAAACACTACGGAACTGAATTGTACTCACGCAAATTATTCGTTGATGGTATGATCAATCAAGTGAATGACATTTATGCTAAATACTTCACTCGTTCATGGGTTTCGGATTATGCATTGGATTACTTAAGTGATAGAGGATTGGATAGTCCTTTTGAATTTGATGGGTACAAAAAAGTCTCTAAAGAATTTATTGATTCAAATATAAATAATTATAGAACTGACATAATTCAATCGCGAAAATCAAATATTATTCTGACAACATCAGGTATGCTTGAAGGTGGTCCAATACTTAGCTATCTTTCAGACCAAAATACAGCAGGTAATTTACTGGAATTTGTAGGGTATCAGGTCGAAGGAACTATCGGTTATGATATCCTTAATGGTGAGAAAAGACTTGAATTTGAAACTCCTTGGGGTTCAACACAAAAATTATTCATTAATAATCGAATAGAGCGAATCGCATTTTCAGGTCATGCTTCACAAGAAGGATTGAAAAATTTCGTTATTAATTCTCATCCTAACAAAGTATTTACAATTCATGGTGATTTTGAGAATCAAAATTATTTTTCATCCATTTTGAAAGAAGAGAATATAAATGTTAATCATTTTAAATTAGAAGAACCTTTTGTAGTCAAAAATTGAAAATTATTAAGTTTTCCTGCGTATTTCATTATTAAGTAGGTTTTTTATTCAAAGATTTCTCAAAGAATTAGAATTTATGATTAGAATAATTAAAACATTGTTCTTTTATTAAGAAACAAAAGCTGAATTACTAAACTTTAAAACATAGCAACGGTAAGAAAATGATTAACTCGAAACGAATTGCTGTCATCGGGACTGGCAGAATGGGAAGCATTCACCTAAGAGTCTTACATAGATTAGGAGTTTTAGTTGGTATTAGTGATATAAACAAGGAAGCTCTCGTTGGTTTATCTCAAAAATTAGGTGATGTTCCCTATTTTGATGATTACCATCAAATGATTAAAGAGGTCAATCCTGATGGGGTTATTATTGCGACTCCAACATCACTTCACTACTCTATAACGAAAGATATTATAGAACATCACAATTTAGCTGGAATTTTAGTTGAAAAGCCAGTATGTGAATTCCTTTCTGATGCAGAAAAACTTATAGAACTTGCTAAACACACAAAAACGAAAATAACAGTTGGCCATATAGAAGTTTTTAATCCTGTTGTAACGAAAATGCTTGAATTTTTTAAACAAAATGTAATTGGAGAAATAAGGACTGTTATCTTTCAAAGGCGAGGTGCAGTCTCAGATGGTAGATTGGATTCTATTGGAGATGTTTTTGGTGATATCGGTATTCATGATTTTGATATTGCAAGTCGTTTCATGCATGGAAAATTTGAATTAAAAGCCATTTCTCTAAAACATCCCACAAATAATGCAATAAATGCCAGTACCGTGACCTTGCATAATGAAAAAATTATTTGTACCTTTCATTTTTCACGAGAGTATGCAGGTAAAAAAAGACAAATTGAAATCGAAGGAACGAAAGGAACGATGATTGTTGATTTATTAGATCAGTACCTGACGATTAGACAATTAGGAATTGCTAAAGGTGATACAAAATCTATTACTATCCCTTATGGTAGTGGTGAAACAGTCAAGGTATATGGTGAACCTATTTTAGAAGAAATATGGGCTTTCATTGACACTATGTCAATAGAATCCATTCAACCAGCGGTTTCGATTATTGATGGATATCGAGGCTTGCAAATGATAGAATATGCACGCGAATCATCAAAAACTGGTAAAACATTTTCAATTGAACTTTAAATCGTATTCTTTTCTTTTGCAAACTTAAATGATACCATTTCTTCTTCATTATATGAAAAACCTACCATTTCTTTTGCTTTCTGAAAATCTTCAGTAATAATTTCGAATGGCTCTTCATTTAATAAATTTTTCATGGCATTTCTTGATACAGAGGTAAATGTGCCAAATCTATTTAAAACATCTTTAGACATGAATCTCCTTATTGCTTGCATTCCAGCTTCTTTACAAAGAAGTTCAATCTGTGCTCCAGTTGGATTTTCTCCTAATCTCTCTAATAATTCTTCTAAAATAATATCTGGAGAAAGTGGCATATTTTTGGTATGAATCCTAAAAATTTCTAAAAGGTCTTCAGGTTTGGGAGGATGCAAATAAATTAACCTATCGAATCTACCTGGTCTTAGTAAAGCTGAATCAACTTTATCTGGTCTATTAGTAGCAGCAATAACAAAAACATCAAATAACTCAACTAAACCATCTAATTCAGCTAATAATTGACTAACAACTCTTTCAGAAGCTCCTGTTGTATCTCCAGAACCTTCTTGTTGTCTAGAAGGACTTAGAGCATCAATTTCATCAAAAAATATAATACTTGGAGCTACTTGTTTAGCTTTTCTAAAAATTTCTCGAACGGCTCTTTCTGATTCTCCTACCCATTTCGATAATAATTCTGATCCCTTAATTGAAATTAAATTAAATCGTGTTTCATTCGCAAGAGCTTTTACGATGTAAGTTTTTCCTGTTCCTGGTGAACCAAATAACAATAATCCTTTGGGAGGTTTGATTCCTGCATGTTTAAATAAATCAGGAAAACGAATGGACCAATCAACCGATTCTTTGATAAGTTTTTTAACATCTTCAAGTCCTCCGACATCTTCCCATTTGACATCAGGAATTTCAATGAAGATTTCTCGCATAGCACTAGGTTTAATAGAAAATAAAGCTGAAGTAAAATCAGCCATCGTGACTTTTATCTCTTCAATTTTGAATGGTATATCTGTCGGTCGATCCCAATTGATTTCTGGGATGAATCTTCTAATACTTCTAAAAGCTGCTTCACGACAAAGTGACGCTAGATCTGCCCCAACGTATCCATAGGACATATCAGCTAAAGTTAACAAGGAAACATCTTTTTCTAAAGGCATATTTCTTGTATGAATCATTAAGATCTCTTTTCGTGCATCTCGGTCTGGAACACCAATTTCTAATTCACGATCAAATCGACCTGGTCTTCGTAATGCAGGATCAATAGAATTAGGCAAATTTGTTGCAGCTATAACAACAACTTCTCCACGACTTTCAATCCCATCCATAAGAGCAAGCAATTGAGCTACTAAGGAGGAGGTTATTTCAGATGCATCTTCACGTTTGGGTGCTATCGCATCAATTTCATCAATGAAAATGATACTAGGAGCTTTCTTTTTTGCATCTTCAAATAATTCACGAATTTTCTTTTCTGCTTCACCTGAATATTTTGAAAACACGTCAGCACCGGATAAGAAAATGAAATTAGATTGAGTTTCATTAGCCACGGCTCTTGCCAATAGTGTCTTACCGGTTCCAGGTGGACCATACATGAGTAGTCCTTTAGGTGGAGTAACGCCTAATTTTATAAATAATTCTGGAAATCTAATAGGTAATTCAATTATTTCACGTATATTTGTGACTGAATTGCCTAATCCACCAATATCTTCATAGGATATTTTAGGTATTGACCTATCTTCATCGTCTTTTTCTTTTTTAGTCTTTTTTACAGATATTTGAATTTCAGTATTCTCAGTCACTAAAACTGAACCAGATTCTGGCATTGGATTAATTCTATTGACAGAATATTCTATAACTCTATTACCAGC
>DAHXPE010000566.1 GCA_027364495.1 Candidatus Heimdallarchaeota archaeon
TTTTAATTTTAAATTTTAAAAGATAGAAATATAAAAAAATATTAACTCGAATTTCTTTCTAGAATAACTAATAATGATTAAGAAAATTGAATAATAAAAGGAATAGAAAATGAGAAAAATAATTACATTAATCGGTGTAATACTAATTGTATTAGCAGTTACGTCATTATTTTTAAATAACTTTGATTATATTTCAACGATTGAAGTCCCCGCAAATAAAGATGCCACAAATGCTTATGATGTTACACAACCTCAATTATTATTGAATTCATCGGATACCCAAAAATTGACAGGTATTCAATCTTCTATAACGGCATATATCGTAATTGTTCCTTCTCAAATAAATCAACAATTCAACATATCTATATTGATACAATTTCCTACTAATGTATATCCGAATTGTAATAGTGAATTAAATATTAATCAATTATGTTCGCTTGGAGTTTTTTTACAATATACTTCGACAAATATGAATCCTCACCAAGTAAATATTGTATCATTAGAACGAAGTCATTCAATTCCCGTAATCACTAGTGGCTTGGCAATTCCATCATCCACTAATAGGCAGTATTACCTTCAAATAAATTCTGCTAACTCATTTAGCTATTCTTACAACGTAGTTGCAAGATCTCGATTTGGATTGTTTGTTTACATACCTTTATTTGTTATTGGAATTATTGTAACGGTTGTTGGAGTGGTATTAAAAGGTTCAACTAGATCTAAAACCTTGAAAAAAAGATCCTGGCAAGAACCAACCTTAGGTGGAAGTTCGGTATTTAAAAATTCTAGTAATTCAGCGAAATCAAAAAATTCATCACAAAGAGTAGATAATAGTTCAGGACACTCAGTCAAAGTTTCAACAGCTGTTAGTTGTAAAAAATGCGGTGGTATTATGCCGAGAAATTCACAATATTGTCCACATTGTTATGCAAAGCAATAATTGAATTCTTATTTATTTTTTAATTTTTATTAAATTCTAGTTCCAAGTATTTTGCAAAAAGAGGAAGGATTAAAGACACATCTGCTACAACCGTAACAATTTTTGCATCAGATTCTATTTTGCCCCAACTAATAGCTTCATCTAAACTTGCACCTGATAATCCTCCATGTTCAGGACGATCCATTGTAACTTGAATTGCATAACTCAATTCCTTTCCAGATATTAGCATACCTTGAAAGAGATAATTTTTCGGAACGCCACCTCCAAGAACGATAGCGGCAGTCTTTTTGCTATCGAAACACTGAGAAATATATTTTTTAAGCTCTAAAATTGGATTCAAAGAAAATTTTCTATATTCGGCAAAAGTCATTATATGAACGCCTAGCATGGAATCAGTTATTGCTGGACAATAGATTGGTATACCTCTTCTCTGACATTTACCTAGTATTGAATATTCTGAGCAAGATTTTCCTAATTCATATAATAAATCAACTGGAGAGATTGAATATTCGATTTTCTTATCTGGATAAGTTCGTTCAAGCCAATCATGAATTGAAACCTCCATTTTTTCAAACGCTTCATTTGTAGCACTAACATCCAGAATTCTATTAATACCAGCCTCTCGTAATTTGACGTCACTTTCAAAACTATGTAATTTTTTATGTTTAAAACCTAAATTTTCTAGGTAATCGTGAGTCAAAGTTGCACCGGTAACGATAATACCCGAAATTTTTCCTGTATCCAAAAGAGCAATTATATTTTTCTGTAAACCAGCTGGAACTAAAGCACCGCTCAATGACAAGAAAATGCTGATTTCATCTTCTAAAATAAATATTGACTTTAAGATATTTAATGCTCTGTTAAATGTCCCACCTGTAAATGATATTTCATTATAAGAATTAAATAATCCTTCTAAATTCTCAGAACCTGAGTTATCCACTATAGTAGCACACCGAAACAATTTATTTTTTAACTAATGACATTAAATGCATTAATTCGGTCCAATCTGTATCTTTAGCAATCAATTTTTTCTTGGCTCCTTCTGATAAAGGTATAGCTTCTATATATTCGCCTTTAAGACTTACCATCTTGCCAAAATCTTCTTTAAGAACTAAATCACAAGCTCGAAGACCTAATCTTAATCCAAGAAGTCTGTCAAAAGCAATAGGTGTTCCTGCCCTCATAGTATGACCAAGAATTACATCTCTTACTTCATATTCAATATTACTTAATTTAAAATCGGTTTTTAGATCCTCGCGCAATTCAAGTTCTTGCATAATAACTTGGGACATATTTAACTTATGGAGTAAAGGATTGCCAAAATTATCTTTCGGCAAATTATCAATTGTTTGCTTTGATATAGTCTTAAAATGCTTGTTCAAAGAATCCATTGTAGGGACTGCACCTTCAGCACAAGCAATAATATGATAGTTAAACCCGCTTTTAACTCTTTTCCTTAATACTTCAATAATATCATTTTGTAAATCAAATGGTTTTTCAGGAATAAGAATGATGTCAGCTCCTGCGGAAACACCACTTGCTAAAGTCAGCCAACCTGCATCTCTACCCATAATTTGAACAATAAACACACGCTGATGACTTCGCGCGGTTGTTTTTAAATTGTCCATTGTATCAGATGCGAGTTCGACTGCGGACCAGAAACCAAAAGTGTAATCGGTATCTGAAAGATCATTATCAATAGTTTTAGGTACCCCGATAATTTTTGCATTCCCAAGTCGATTTAATTCATTAGCAACGCCTAAAGTATCATCTCCACCAACAACAATAAGAGCATCAATGCCTAACACAGAAAATTGGTTCTTCATACTCTCAATGATTTTTTTCTTTTCCTTTGTTTTCTCGTCCGGATCGTTAAATTTTTTAAGAGAGGCGAAGGGATTCGTTCTAGAGGTATATAACAACGTTCCTCCATCTTGATGAAGATTTTCTAATTCTCGGACTTTTAAAGGCCTTTTAATGTTTTCAAGAAATCCTTTCCAACCCTTTTCAATACCAATTACTTCATGGCCAGATTCATTCGCTTTAAGTAGAACACCATAAATGACTGCATTCAATCCAGGGCAGTCTCCACCGCCAGTCAGAATTCCTATTTTCATTTATTTACACCTATTAATTTAGTGAAAAATTTAATCTTTGTTTTGAGTTTAATTTATATTTAGTTAATTTTAACCCTAATTAAGAAAAATCTAAGCTATTTAAATTAAATATTGGTTCTTTAAAAAAAGGACTAGTCAAATATACCATTAAAAAACAAAATATTATAAGTAAAAAATACCCTTATAGAATAAATACATATTGTATTTTTGTACTCAAAGCAACCAAATGATTATTACTTATTAAAAACTAAATTTTAGAGTTAAGCAAAAAATCTTTAACGCGTTTAGCAATTCCGACCATTTCTGAATCAGAACAAGCCCAAAAAAACCAAATAAATTTATACAAATCTAATGCATTTTCATTATCAATGTGTTTGATATCTTTTGCTATGTTTTCATGAAGTGAAGTTTTTTTTTTCTGATATAAATTCAGTAATATTTCGAAATCTTTTTTCTTACTGGGTTCTAAACCTGTAAGTTCGAAAGTTTTTAATAATTTCTGTGCTTTTTGGTTCAATCTTTCAGATATAGGTTCTTCATTGTTAAGAATATCAAGTGTACTTGCAAGGACAGTAGATCCAACAAAAACTGGTGCTGTTCTGCAATAGAAGGTTGTAACTCCACTTAAACTTTGATCAATTTTAATAAATCCAGCATCTTTTAATATTTCAACATGATGATAAATTGCTGTTTGCTTGAATCGTTGTTTTCCTTCAGCCATGGGATGTAGAGCATTTAATTGTTGAGTTATTTCAGCTACGGACATCGAAAACCTTTTTACAGCTTCATTTTCTTCAATACCAGTCCCAAGAACAGCAAGAATACTTCGCCTAGTTTCTTCTAGCATTATCTGTATTTTTTCTGGCTCTTCAATAACGCGTACTTTACCATTATCTGTAACTTCATCATTAGATAATTCAGATGTCATAGAAAAGCCATGAAAAGAAGATTTATATGAGCTTTTGATTTAAATTTTAAAAGGGTTCTTATAGATATTATCATTTTTTTCCGTTTTCTCTCAAACTCCCTCGATTATTCACAGAATGAAAATCAAAGATTGATTCAGAATTATAAAATTCTAAAAATCAACTGGAAATTTTAAAAAAAATAAAATAAAATATTAAAATTACATGGAATCTTTCCCATAATTTAAATTATATAATCAATAATATCAGTAAAATGATTAAAAACATTTGGTGAATACCTTACTCCGCAAGAAGAAAAAAAGTGATGACTCACATAAATTTAGAAAGACAGATCGTGAACATTTTAAGAGTTCACGATCATTAAAAAAGGATTCAGAAGTTTCATATGTGAATATCGAAACAATAGCACAAAAAATTGAACATGAACCAGCTTTAATAAGAATTGGTAAAAATGGGGTTTCAGATTCAATAATTTCAGAAATTATAAGATTGGTTAAAATTAAAAAAGCTGTAAAAGTAAAAATCCTCCAAAATTCACCTATTGAAAACTCAAAATCATTTTTTGAGGAATTGGAAGCCACAATAGGTTATAAAATATGGCGAAAGAAAGGTAATACAGCAATTTTTATTTACAGAAATATTGAATAAAATCAATAATTGAAAAGATTACAGCAATTTTGATAGTAAAAAATATAATAATAAAAAATTTTAAATTAAACTATCTGAAAATTTCAATCTAACATTGATTCCCACTAACAAAATCAAAAATTTAAAATGAAATCAATTATTCTTAATTAGTTGGTGATTTAGCCATAAGAGATGTCTCTAAATCTGAAGATTTAATTCTAGATTTATCATTAATAGTTTCCTTAGAACAAATTGGACCAGTTTTAAAAGTCACAACTTCAGAGTTTTTAGAAAACAGTCAAAAAGAAGCTAAAGTGATATTATATTTTACTCAACGTGTAGTTTTTACACTAGGAATTGGAAATCAACAAGTTAAGTTTGATAAATTTCATGGTCCCATAGAACTCATTGATCTCCCTATTAGTCAAGAAATAATCCTTTACCCATTAAAAATGAATGATAAACAATCTTCTGATTCAAGAATCCAAAAATTTGGAAGAGATGTAATTTTTTGTATCCATTATAAGACAGATTCAAGAAATAAAATTCAATTATTTCAAAAAGAATTATATGAGAAGTTCAAATCTCTATTAGAAGAAATTGCTCCGGATAATGAATATTCAAGCTTTAAAAATGATGAATCGCTAAAAAATATTGTATTTGATCTTAAAAGAGATTTGAATAGATTTTTGAATCTACGAATACAAGCAAATAGACTAGGAGAAAGCCTTTTTAATTTATCAACATTAAGGCAATTAGATCCTGTTAAAAGAGAGATTGGTTCACTTCTTTTAGGAAACCTTAAAGGAATAACAAAGAACGAAATACTTGAGAATTTGGCCCCCGTTAATTCAGGAGACAAATATCTTGAAGCACTTACTGAATTAATAGAAATGGGTTATGTAATAAAAGAAAATAACCATAATTCAACGATTTATAGGTTACGAGATTAATCAATAATGACCGAAACAAAGAAAATTATTTTAACACACTCCTTTAAAGGAGGAACAGGGAAAACAGTGATTGCGACAAATTTTGCCTACAATTTCTGTAAACGTGGCTATAAAACGTTGTTTATAGATGCTGATTTACTTGCTCCTTCCTTAGAAAAAATTTTTCCTAATTCAGTTACTGATGATTATCGAACTTGGACCGATTATCTAGAAAAAAATTATAGTAGTCTGAAAGATGTTATTTACAAAACGAATTATGAAAATTTAGATGTTGTTTTTTCTCCCCCTCCAGAAATAGGAAAAACCTTCTTAGCTGAAAAAGGGAGTTCTTGGTGGGTTCAAGCTTTAAAAACCTGTTTGTATGATAAAGAAAGCTGGTTTACCGAGCTTGGTTATGATTTTATTATCTTAGACAACCAAAATGGTATTAGTATGAATTCTGCTAATAATATAACAATTTCAGACATTGGATATTTGATTTTACGACCAGTAACTTATGGTGTGAGTGGTACAGCTCATTTACTAAGAGAAATGTACTCAACTATTCAAGGGTTAAGAAAGAAAAGAAAAGATTACTTAATTTGGAATCAAATACCTAAATCAGCAAAAGGGGATACTGAATCCGACAAATATGTATCAAACACAATCTCAGAATGGGATAAATTTTTTATTGAAGGTGGATTAACACCTATATCAAGAATTTATTATGATGCGGAACTTTCTATCTCGATGCTTAATCAAGAAAATGATAAACTAATAGGATTATCAGACACCATTCAGAATGAACTTGACCGAATTTTCAATTTAACAAAATAATTATGTTAAAATATTATTTGTTGTCCTTTGTAACCAATGTTCCATAGTCTGACCAACAATCCATAGCGAAGTTGCAGATACAAAATTTAAATTATCGAAAGTAGTATGATGGAGATTTGCTCCGTTTTGATCTGTATAGTCAAAATCAATTATATCAACAGCTGGAATACCCACACTTAAAAAAGCTAAATGATCATCATCCATAAAATATCCAGGAGTATTCACAAAACTAGAAGAATAACCTAATGAATCAGCTGATGCCCAAATCTGATCATTGATGGTAGAATTGGAATATCCTTCTTTTTTGATATTAAGATGCCAGTCTCCTATCATATCTAGCAAAACAAAAACTCGAATGTCTAACTTACCATCAGGAAAATATTGATTGAGAACAGTGGAATTAGTAAACTCATATGCGCCTGCTCCATATATCCAACCATTAATATTCCCCTGATCCTCAGCATCGATAAATAATAGACCTACATCAGATCTATTAGCAAAGGTTTGAGCAAATTCCATTAAAACAGCAACTCCAGAAGCTCCGTCATTAGCACCTAAAACTGGAGCTGTCTTATTTATAGAATTAGGAGCATCAGCATACCATCTAGTATCATAATGGGCTCCAAATAAGGTTACATTTTTTCTTTGAGAATGCTGTGGAAATGCTAAAATATTTGCAGAGGGAACCCCTCTATAAGTGAAATTATTGAAAATGACTGTCCAGTTAAATTTATGAAGTTGTTGAACAATTAAAGTTCTTTCTTTGACTATCCCAGTAGAATTCGGTGGACGAAAACCAATGTCTACCTGATCTTTTAAGTAAGTAAAAGATCGAGTACCATTGAATTGCAAATTGAATTTCTCAGCATTAGAAGTAATTTGTTTCATAGATGTTTGATAATTTGAGGGAGTGTTTTTATAATTCTGGTTATTAAGTATCCTAGTTAAAACAACAATTGATGTTGAAGCTATAACTAAAATAAGGACAAAAGATATAAGATAAATCTTAGTTTGTTTCTGCATAAATAAACCAAAATAATTAGAGTTTAATTAATGATTTATAAAACGCTAAGTATTTCTTGTGCATGCTTGTCAGTTGTGACCTTGGGATGATCGCCTAAGCCAAAAATAGAAGTAATTTTTCCATTTTCATCTGTTACATAGGTAGATCTCACAAGTCCCATTCCACCAGTTCGTTTCTTACCGTAAGAACCAAATGCTTTTGTTAATTTTAAATCTGGATCTGATAATAAAGGAAATGGGAGATTAAACTTTGATCGAAATTTTATATGAGAAGAAGTATTATCTGCTGATACTCCAAAAACCAGTACATTTTTATCCATAATAGCTGAATAATCATCTCTTATACTACAAGCTTCCTTAGTACAGCCGGGAGTATTATCCTTGGGATAAAAGTAGACTACTAGGCGCTTTTTCTCTTTTTGGACAAGTTTTAATAGGTTTATTTTTTGATTATCTTGGTCAACCACATCTATATCTGGAATTGTATCTCCAATATTCATTATTATCACGATACATTGATTTGATAATTTTTTAATTTGATAAGTTTTTAAAAAATTGTGTTAGTCAAATGAGTTCAAAACTAAATTTTTCGAAGTTTATTCCTCTATCTAATAATAATGACTCCTATTATGAATGGCTAGATGCTACCATAAATTCAGGCGATTTAGTTGGTGAAATCGAAATTAATAATAAAATATTCAATATTTACGAGCTTAAGGAAAATTTCTTTGGCTTTCAAGCAGTGGTAAATTCCCAAAAGGATGTTATCTCATTTAACCCGACATTTGAATTTCCTCGTCCAACAGATGCTATTATTAAAGGTGTTGCGGTCCAAGAAAATGGTGCAGATGCCTTAATTACGACAAAAAAAGAAAATGCAGTATTTAGTAGCTTCTTACTTAACTATTCGAATATTAAACCTCATTTACCAAGAATTTTAGATAAAACCCTATTAGTATCTTTCGCTGGATGGATTCGAAGTCAAGAAAAACAAGAAAACCCACCTCAAATTAAGCAACAGAATGGCTCTATGGTAACAACTAAAGGAAGTTCCATTTTTTATAATATAGAAGGGAAAAAAAATTATGAATTTATCTATCAATTTAACATTGAGGATATTTCTTCAATGGTCTGGAATGATTTTATTGAAATCATTCAAATAAAAACAACACTTTTTAGAACAGAAAAGGAAAAAATCAGTTTATACTTGTACACAA
>DAHXPE010000490.1 GCA_027364495.1 Candidatus Heimdallarchaeota archaeon
ACAAGGCGTTGGTGGTTTTGTTGGATTTACAGAACCAGGTGCTGGGAGCAATTTACGTGCTGTCAGAACCACATCTGAAGAAGAAGGAGATTATTTTCGTCTTAAAGGTGAGAAGATATTTATAACAAATGCTGGCTTTGCTGATTTAGGAATTGTTCTCGCTAAAAATATGGAAAATGGTGAAGCCAAGGGAACAAATGCTTTTCTGGTTCATAGTTCGATGAAAGACATTGATGATTCATCCAAATCTGGTATTCGAGCTATAAAATTAGAAAAGAAAATGGGTATTCATGCATCACCTACTGGTGTATTAGAACTCAATTGTCTTGTTCCAAAAGAAAATTTATTAGGAGTGCGTGGTAGAGGCTATCAAACAGTTCTAGAGCGATTGATGGGTATGCGTATGGGTGTTTCATTTCAAGGTGTTGGTGTTGCTGAACGTGCTTATACTATGGCCAATGCTTATGCAAAGGAACGAGTTCAATTTGGTAAGCCAATTATTTCATTTGCTGCCATTGCTAATAAATTACATGGTATGGAGATTAATTTAACTAGAATGCGTCGATTTGCTTTCGAAGGAAGTTTTGTTTTAAGTAAATTTGCAAAAGGAGAAATCCCAACTCCAAAAAGTTTAAAACTTTCAGGAGACGAAGAATCGACATTAAAAGAATTTTCAGATCAATATACACGTGGAATCCTTAACTATGTCATTTCAAAAGCAAAAATGTTTAACACTGAGGTTGCTTACATGATTGTGGATGATGCTTTACAAATTCATGGTGGATATGGATTTATCCGTGATTATAAAGTTGAAAAATTACTGCGTGATTGTAGAATCCTGAGAATTTATGAAGGCACTTCTGAAATACAGGAATCTATTATAAACCGTACTAAAAGTGTTGCAGAAGCAAGTAATATGGCTGAATTGATGAAATCAGCTAGTTCAAGGGATTTTCCAGAGCCAGATTTTAACCCACTTGATTATCAAGACATTTTTTTTAGAAGATTTGGTTCGGTGATGGATGTTTATTTAGATTATTCCGGCGAGACAAAATATTTATTTGATAATTAAAGAAATCTCCTCAAAATTTTTTATCAAGTCCAAAGATTTAAATAAGTATTTTCTAAATTATATCAATTAACATCGGGTTTTAATATACGTTATTATGAGTTAATACTATTGATTTTGTCAATGTATTAAAAATAGGCTTTTTTAAGCCTAGAAACGTGTGAGTATCGATTCATGTCAATATCTGAAGATAGGACAAGTCATTGTGAATACTGTAAAGGAGTTCTTATAACAGAAAAAGAACTTGAAACTGGTTCACATCAGTCTTGTCTTGATTCTATTATAGATTTTCACAATTCATTAGCTTCAAATATTGAGTATTTCAGATTAGACCAAAATGAATATCTATCTATTTTACAGTTAGAAGAATTAAATTCATTAGTAGCAGATGAATTTAGATCTGAACAAAATAATATTTTATCTGTATCATTATATAATAATAAAATTTCTTCAATAACAATAGATTTTCAGCACGTAGCTGGTATAAACGATAATTTTACACTTATTCCTGATATGAAACCAATATTTACCAATTTCAATGGTTTGATGAGCTTAAATTTAAAAAACGCAAATTTTCCCGTTATCGATAAATTTTTGAATATTCCAAACAATATTTTTTTTCTGAATTTATCAGGAAATAATCTCGATAGTATTCCTCAATCCGTCTTTAAACATCCAAATGTTAGAATTTTAAATCTCTCAAATAACAATCTTTCTGAATTACCATTGCATTTCAATAATTTTCAATTACTGAATTCTTTACATTTGAATAGCAATCGATTATCCTATCTTCCCAGGTTTTTGATGAATTTCAAGAAAATAAAAACTCTAAAATTAAGTAAAAATAAATTCACAGCTTTTCCAAATCCAATAATGTTTTTAAATCATTTAGCTGATTTAGATCTATCGTATAACTCAATTTCTTCGATACCACTTAATATTAAATATTTAACATATTTATCAACCCTCAATCTTTCAAATAATATGATAAAAACAATGTCAGATTCATTTCAAGATTTAAAAAACCTTAAATTAATTGATTTATCGTATAATCAGCTCTATTCCGTTCCTGCTTCATTATTGAATCAAGAAAAAATTTATGCGATGAATTTGTCTAATAATAGAATAACTAATTTATTAGCCCTTCCACGAGGTTTGACAAGTTTAAATCTATCTAATAATCAAATACAAAATTTACCAGAGACACTTTTTTATAATATGATCAAATTGACCAATGTTAATTTGTCAAACAATAATTTACGAACTTTGCCTCAATCATTGCTTGATTTACCTAATTTAAAGTTTTTGAAAGTTAATGGCAATCCTTTAAAGGAATCAAGAAAATTAAAATCGTCTGGGTTAATAATCTAAATTGTGTTGGAAGCTATAACGGTAAAAATTTTCTTATATAGGCAACCTCTTCATCAAATTTTTGGTAATCTTTTCTTCTACCAATTAATGCTTTTTTATCCAATTTTTGACTTATTAAATATCCAAACGATTTCGCAAATCTTTTAACGATGAATTTTGATATCGATTTAACTATTAAATTTGCAGAACTAACTATGACAATTGAACTAACATAATTTCCAGAATAAATTAAAATAGTCTTGTCTGAAAAATTCATTTCAGCTAATTCTTTTTGGCTTCTGATAGTATTTGAAAAACTAATATTTATTGCAGATATTACAGAGCTAATGAAATCTGGGTCGTCGCTTTCTTGATGATCAATTTTATCAAAATATTTAGAATATACAATATAGCTGATTTTTTTTCTATTATAAGTATAGAGTCAAGTTCAATATCTGTTATAAATAAAAAAGCGTTATTCCTGTATAAAGCAACTGTTCCTATGATAGTAAAGAAACCGCTCATAATGAAAGTATTATCACCTTCATAATGGTAAAATAATGCACTTATAACATAGATGGACATAAAAAAACTTCCTACAATAATAAAAATGAACAAAGAGCTGAAAATTTTTGTTGCATCGCCTAATTTACCGTAAATTTTCGAAATTTGATAAAATCTTTTAGCCCAAATAAAAATAACTGAAGACAAGAAAATAATGATAGAAAGTTCTCCAAGAGGTGAATAAATCGATTGAATAGATCCACTGCTATATACTGACTGCACTGTCAAGGAATTGTATGTTGCGCAGAACATCCCTAACCATGAGAAAGCTAATATTTCAAAAATATCAAAATAAGTATATTTAAAGTCAATTAAAATAAAAGCATAAGTTATAACCATTATTGCGCATTGAGCAAGAAAATAACCGATTTTAGAAAAAATCAGGGTCTGGCTGTTTATATCAGAGGGTTTTGAAAAGTAGACATTGATTGAATAGAATAAGTAAGAGAAAAACTCGAATATCAAACAAAGAACAAGTAAAACCATTTCTTTAGGAGGAATCTTTCTTTGTAAATAGAATCCAGTTCCGATCGCCATTGCAGAAATAATTTCTAAAACGATAAGAATTAAAAAACTTTGAAAGATCATTATTTAAAAAAACCTTATTAAATAATTTTTTTTAAAAATAACACGATTAAAACCTACTATTTAAGGTTGACCTAATGTTTTTAAAAATATTTATTCAAATATTCTAAACAAGGTAAGGATAAATTTATTGGATTAATTCATGTATGATAAATATATTATTTCGCAAATAGTTTTGAATACGAGTTCAATATTCTTATCTGTTTGAATAAATGTTTTCAAGAAATGGAACATCATGTTTAATATGAAGGAATAGAATCTTAGCCATTTTTACTAAATTTATTCCTGTTTACGTACAATTAAATCATCAGAAATATTTCTAAGATCATTTTTCCATCCAATTATTGCAATAAAAGTTGTCCTAGGAGTTTAATACCGGCATGGATTGATTCAGGATTCATGAGAGAATAACCTAATCTGAAGGTATTGGTGGGAACATTCAAATGAATTAATTTGTTATCTGTGGTAATTTCATAGCCATTCATTGGATAGAACGGTTTTCCTGGAACATAGGACACTCCTTTTTCTACCATCTCGCCAATTTTCTTCATGGAATCAAAAGTTTTATCGTTCATTTCAAACCAAATGAAAAACCCACCTTTAGGTTTTGTATAAGATCCAAATGGCATGTATTCGTCAATAGCTTTGGTAATAGCTTCACCACGCTCTTGATAACCCTTGCGAATGTCTGGTAATACTTGATCAATATAAGATTTGTAGTATCTTGAAAGAACTTTTTGGGTAAATTCTGGTGTATTTAAGTCATAATAACCCTTTATTTTCACAAATTGCTCTTTTATTTCGAAGGGAAGCACTGAATAACCCATTCTAAAGACCACAGCTTCTTTACTAGATGTAGATAAATAAGCTACTTTTTCATTTTCTTTATCAAAATGTTTCATTGACGTAATAGGTTTATTATTAAAACGTATTTCTTTGTATGCAACATCTTCAACAATTAATAATCCATTATGGGTAAAAGATATGTCAACGACTTCTTTCTTCCTTGATTCAGGCATAGTTGTTCCAGCAGGATTATCAGCATAAGGAATAGTATACAAAAGTTTCGGTTTTTTTCCAAATTTTTTCTTGGATAAATCAATAGCTTTATCAATGTATTCTGGAATAATTCCATACTCATCAGTTGGTAACGTTATAATTTCAGCTTTTAATTTTTCAGCAGGGCTGAGAAAACCTAGATAAGTCGGCTTTGTAACTAAAATAACGTCACCAGGGTTAATGAAAATATCATTTAGTGCATAAAGCATTTGTTGTGAACCAGTTGAAATGGTAACGTCATTTTCATTGGTGATAGGAATGCCATCGTTCTTTTTTAGACGTTCTGCGAGGATTTTCCTTAGTTCGATATTTCCTTGAGTGATTCCATAATTATAGCCATCTAAATTTAAATTTTTTCCCTGTTCTTCCTCAGCAATAATCTCCGTCATAATTTTATGGAATATATTAACTGGTAAAATACCAGGTTTACCACCTGCAAAATAGTATTTAGGTGAAAACTTTAATAACCGTCTTATTTCGCTTTCTGGTATGCGGTTGACCCATTCTGCAAATTCATAATCTTGTTTGGGTTCTAATATTGATGAACTAGACATAGTTATCACATGTGAATAGAACTTACTATCTATAAATACTTGTGTTTACCAAATTGTAAATACAAATTTTTTATTTTTTAGTATTTGAATAATTTTTTCAAAAAAAACTTTATTATGTGTTTAATAAAAGGCATTTAGAAGTATCATAATTCGATTCCGATTAGAAATGGATTTCTAAAATTGAAATAATTTGATAAATGATTTCAATTAATATAGTGCTAAATAATAACAATGCATTCAAAAATTATAATACATTTTTCAATAAAATTTTTAATTTTATTCTAAATA
>DAHXPE010000036.1 GCA_027364495.1 Candidatus Heimdallarchaeota archaeon
AAGGGAGTACACCAAATGCTGCTGGAAGAATGGGATTATCTGCAACTGGAAAAGACCATATACCATTTGATTGATCATCCATTTTGTAATATATCACGTTAATAGGAACATATTCAGCACCAATACCAATTTTCATATGGATTGATAATTTTAAGTGAATTCCTCGAGGGAAAAGTATTTAAACATGTAAAAAAATTTTATTCTATTGCTATAAATAATTTTGAAAACAGTGGTCCCATTGAAATAGCCGGTGAAATTTTGGATATGGCTTTTTGGACCGGAGTAGTTTTTGCATTATTTGTTGCTATCTGGGCGAGTATAATTATTAATATGGGTTCTCGAAGTCTTGGTGATATGAAAATTGGTATTGGTGCTGAATATGTTCCTATTAACGTGATATATTACAAAATGGATGATCAATCAAATGGTATATGGTCTTTTCCAGTTGCAGATAATCCCATTCTTCCAGCAGCATTTGGTGTACTCCCTTCTAATTGGATACAAATCTAGAGTATATCTTCCTTTAATTAATTTGAAAGTGATGAACAATTATGTTTGAATGGTTAAAAAAAAGAAATCTTTCAGATGCTATTTATTTATTAATTTACCTCATTAGTCTTGGTTTATATTGTATACCAAGTTTAAACCAACAAATTACAAGCATTTATATGTTTCAGTTTCTTTACTTTATAGCAATAATTAGGGAATTAATCTGGATTCTGTCTCATTTATCATCAAAGGAAGTTATTATATTAAGTATTTTTAGAACGATAACTCTTTACTTTTGGTACTTATTAACTATCTCAACACTTTCATTTGCAGAAAGTTTTTCTAATCTAAATGGACAAATCGTGTTGTTTTTGCCGGCTAATGATGAAGGTTTTTGGTGGTTAAGCATTTTCTTTGCTGTATTTGGGTGTATATTTTTTGTTATTTCCAATTATTACTACGAAAAGAATATTAAAGTACTTGCATTCGAACACAGTGGATTTACAAGTTGGAAGAAATATTCAACCGTTATTTAATCAGCAATTTTAAAGAAAAGAGAAAAAGAAGAAAGTCCGACATTCGTTGATGTAGTGAAGATAATCTCCCAAATGAAGAAAGAATACCACGCCTAAAAGACTTAAGAGAGCTAGGAAAATAAGTATCCTAAAATTACTAAGTTTTTTAGTTTAAGGAAAATATTAATAAAGAAAAAAACTAGAATAAAAAATTGTTTAGAAATTCATTACTTTTATTAAAAACAATTAGGAGAAAATAAAACTTATGTCAGCTGAACAAGCCTGTGTTCATGTTTGGAACGAAAATAAAGTCTGGACTGGTGGTCCATCATATATTCGAATGTGTGAAAAATGTGGGATAAAAGAATCCTATTCAAAAGCCGATGTTAAAAAACCTCATCATGAATAAAATTAATACCTAAGACAAATGGAAAAACTGATTAAAGAGGGATTCTAAAGTAGTAGATTACTTTATAGTACAGATACCCTAAAATAAGCTAAAAAAGATTCAGAAAATAAAGAAATCTAATTTAAAAGTAATTTTTAAAATTTTACCTTTTTTTTATAATAAAAATATGTTATAATAAGCACTGATATAAAAAATATACTTCCGTTTAGACTTGGTACTTTAATTTGGAGTTTTAAATCCAAATTATTTTGATTTTGTTATAATTGGACCTAATTTTATTGATTTATTCTGCAAATGGAATCTTAATCCATTTGTCCTAACAATTTTGTAATAATTCACTATTATAAAATTTGTTTATTAAATTTAAAAAACCTACGCAAAGAATGTGAAAATAAAGATTTATAAAATGAATTTGTAATAAAAAAGGATTTGATTTGGCTCTTATAAATATTTGAGTGGATTGATTGGTTAAAAATATTGAAAATAGAGAATGAAATAGTAGTATCAGAAGTTTTTTCAAAGGACCAAGACACATCATCAAGAATAGCGATATAAAGATGGATGAAAATAAATAAGGTTTATTGACTGATACCTTACATCTGTTTATAAAGTGGTTAGCTGGGTTCAATTTAAAGGTGAATTTCATTCTACAAAAGTCTTACAGCATTAATAATCTTTAAAATAATTATACTTACTATTTTTGCTAAAAAAAGCTGTTAGATTATTAATAACAGTAGTAAAAAGACTCACCTAAGATCTATAATATAATAAAAAGCGTAACCAAAACAGATTTGATAGCGTGAATATGTACACGGAAAATAAAAAAACCAGTTTAAATATAAAATTAGCCCTTGTTTCTATATTTTTAATAGGAATATCTAATGGATTATTTTTTAGTGGAGTTTTTTCGGTATTTGTGGTAACACTTGGAGGTGATAATGCTAGTTTAGGTTTCTTGTCATCTTTTGGTGGAATTATACTTATATCAGCCTTAGCACCAGGTGGTTATCTGGTGGATAAAATAAATAGAAGCTATATTTTAAAATTAGGATTAATAGCTAATTTCGTTGGTTATCTGATACTAATTTTGTCGAATAATATGTTTGGTCTATACATTTCTCAAATTTTTATAAGCTTAGGGCAAGGGCTTTCTTCACCAGCATTACAATCATTAATTGCAGATTCTATTAAGACAAATAAGCGTGAATCAACCTATGGAAAATTGTATTTAGTCGAAAATATAGGCAATGGTATAGGACCATTATTTGCCGTTATCACATTTTTAATAATAGGAGACAATTGGAATTTACCAACCTTAAAAGAAGTATTTTATGTAGCTTTCATATTTTTGATTATAGGCATAATAGTTCAATCTAATATGAGTGAAAGACATTCTTTTGGTAGTGAATCAGAAAGTAATGAAATAAAAGCTGGTACTAATAACAAAACAAAACGAGACTGGTCTAGAACATGGTGGTTTGTTCCATCTTTCATAATAGTCTTAGGATTTGTAATTGCTATTGGAGCTGGATTAAGCGTCAGTTATTTTCCAATATTTTTTAAAGATGTTTATAATCAATTACCCATAACAGTAAATATATTATTCTTCTTATCAGCGATGGTAACAGGAATTGTAGGATACATAGCACCAAAATTTGCCAAATTAGTAGGAAAGATAGAAGCAATGGCATTATTACAATTATTTGCAACCTTTATGTTTTTCTTAATAGCTTTGATCCCACCCTTTGAATTTGTAGCAATTTTCTTTTTAATGCGAGGAGCATTCATGAATGCCAGCACACCAATAAAAAATGCCGTGGTAATGGACTTGGTACCAAAACGAATGCGTGGCAAAATGAGTTCACTTGAAAGTTTGACGTTCTCGCTTGTTTTTTCTCTATCAGCTGGTATAGGAGGAGTGCTGCTTGATCAATACAATTTTCAAGTGTTATTCTTCTCTACTACATTCCTTTATATAGTAGGTACATTACCCTTATTATTTTTGCGTCCTTTTGTAACTGTTAGTGGAAAACCTGTTGAATTACCCTTATAAATATTTTTTTTTTAGTCATAGAGTGCATGAGCTAAGTCTCCTCCATTATTTTCTTTCGATAAGAAAGATTTTGTAAAGTACTTCTAGCGACCTCTTACAAAGATTTTGTAAAATAGGTATCAAAATAAAATTAAACAAGTAAAAAAGAAATATTGTAAAATCATTCACAAAAGGATTTTCTTCATTAAGGCAAGTGACAAGTCCTTATAAGATGAAGATAAAAAATCAAGCATCTGATTGTTATTATTTAAGATGAAGATTATGACTGGAATTTTACATTGTTCCTGGTATGCAGTTGGCAAGAATTCACCTGGATTGCTTATATGGATAGAAACTCTTCCAGAGTTTGATTTAGACGAAAAAGTTTCTAATCAAGAAAATTTTGATAAAAAAAAATTCCATAAACATCCTTTCCAGGCTTCTGGTGAACAAATAATGGAATTCCTCATTCAGTTATTTGATCAAGATGATCCTGAATCTTCTCTTAAAAAAAATATGACATTAAGTGAACTTGAGGTAGTTTTGCCAAGTACCAGGTTTTTTCCCTATCCTTCCCTAAATATGTTGAATTTAATCAATTTAGAAAGGGAAGAGCCATTAGATCTTGAATTTACTCAAATTAAATTTACAAAATGGATTGTTTCATGTTGCATCATATCACCTGAAATTTTGTTTAGTCTGTTTGATAATTTTGTACTTTATTCATCAAATTCGTCTTCGACAGTTGTTTTTGGTGATGATATTAGATATGTATTTTCAGTTGAATCTTTTTTTGAAAAATTGTATGCTGCTCAGAGCTTTCTTCCTTCCGTAGACCATTCTAATCGATTTTACCAAAGTTCACTCATGGCTTTACCAACAGCTATGAATAATAATGAATCATTAAATGAATGGAATTTTCTGGTCCAAAAAATACCTACAATGTGGATAGCTTTCAACGATGGCTTACAGGACATTAAAAATGATTCAAAAGAAGTTTATTTACTTAAAAACTTTCTGGAACAACTTTTAAATGTCAAAATAAGAGAAAAGTTGCAAAAAAAATCTAAGATTATTTCAAAATTATCTCAAACTAATAAGAAATCTGCTGCACTAAAAAATAAATTTATTTCATCCTGGATTAATTCTTTTATTTCTTCTTCTAAAATTCCAGAAGAACTAAATCAGGTTTCTAATGATATTTATGATTTCATGAATCAATCAAGTAATAAATTCGATTTCTATCAGCTTCAAACTACCAAAATGTGCTTTAAATTAGAACCACCATCTGAGAACTTAAGTTCTTGGAAATTAAGCTATTTACTTCAGTCAGTCAATGACCCATCGCTACTTATTCCAGCAGGAGATATTTGGAAAACCAAAGATTCAACATTAAACTATTTAAACAAAAAATTTGAAAACCCACAAGAATTTCTTCTTCTTAGCTTAGGAAAGGCTTCCAAAGTTTATACACTAATAAAAGATTCTTTGAAAGAGAAAATACCAGAATGCTCTATATTGACTACGAATCAAGCTTATGATTTTCTTAATACCAAGGCATTACTTCTTAAATCACTTGGTTTTGGAGTAATAGTCCCATTTAATAGTAAAACTGAGCATTCTATTTATCATCCAAGTGTTAAGATTTCAATAACGACAACCAGTCAACATTTCTTGAATTCTAACGATTTATTAAATTTTAAATGGAACATAGCAATTGGTGATGATCTGTTAACACCAGATGAAATATCACTATTAGCCAAATTAAAAGAACCACTAATTTTCCATAAAGGTAAATGGATTGAGT
>DAHXPE010000042.1 GCA_027364495.1 Candidatus Heimdallarchaeota archaeon
GTGCACATAAGCCAACGTATAGAGTATTTTCAGAATTTTTGATGTATATTGTCCGGACAAGCATATTCCAATTTATTGAAATAGATTCTGCATCTGAATAATCATCCAATGTATGATTAAAGGTGGTTTTTTGTGCTCGTACTGAATAAACATACGAACTCTGTCCTTGATTGGGACCCTGTATCATCATTAAACTTGTAAAAAATATTACTATTACGATTTTTTTAATTATTCTTTTCATAATACCTCACATTTATAGAAATTAATCAAAATTTTTTATCAATAGATGTATACTTCACTATTTAATTTTCTTTAAGTATAATAATTTAAAATTAGGCTATCATGCCTTTATAACAAAATTTGATAATAATGACTTCTACAGTCGTTCAAATTTGGTATTTGTTTAATTAGCCCTAAATTTATTAGCACTTTTATTGAATATCTTACAGTTCTGGCTGAACAGCCAACTTTATTTATTATTTCTTTTGCTTGAATATTATTATTTGAGGCAATTAATGAATAAATTTGTTTTGCTGATTCCCGTGTTCCGGATAATAGTTGATCTCTAAAACATGTCTTCTGATTTACTGGTTCTACTATTATCATCATTATTTTTTCCATTTTTTATCTTAATGTATAAAATATACACTAATGTACCTATTTGTACATAACGGTTTTTATACTTTTCGAATCACTACAACTGAAGAAAAATGA
Source organism: Candidatus Heimdallarchaeota archaeon (assembly GCA_027364495.1). The sequence continues at coordinate 715 of DAHXPE010000042.1, forward strand.
TCCAAATAAGAAAAAAGGTCAACTAAAATTCAATATCATGAAATAAAGCCATGATACATTAATAGGTACATAAAATAGATCAAAAAATATTTTTTATAAATTTTAAATTAATAAAAAAACGGAAAAAAGCTCAATTTTGAAAAAAAATGCACTTATTTAACAAATGAAATAAGATTAAAGATGTAAAACTGATTGAAATAGATTAACATCTATATTTATTTTAGATAATTCTGTTTCTAAAAGTTTTCTCACCCTACTATCATATTTGAAAAGACCAGTAAGTCTTAGATAAAGATCCTCAGAAAATATCTGATTGATATTTTCTGTATTTGTAACAAACTGTTGCAACTTGTGTAAGGCACTTTCTATTCCCTTTATTAGTTTCTTCTGATCACAATTTTTGACCATTTCTGTTACTGACGGGTGTCTTGTTAAAGCCCAACCTACACGTGAGGAATAAAATGGAGGGGTTTCATTAGGATCTAGAGTTATACTATCGTCTTCTTTAAAATCTGTTGGTGGGTACCAGCTTGGATCAAATAATCCGAAATCAATTTCAGCTAATGAAAACTCATGCAATCCAGTAGCTGGGTGAATAACATAATTTCCACTATGTCTGTCCCATGAACCAGCTACGATATCAAATATGACCATTTTACCTAGATTTACACAATTTGATCTAGTTAAAATATCTATATTTGCTTCGGTAGCTGAATATAACGGAAAAGCACCAGGAATCAATTGTTGGATGAGAATATTATTATTTTGATTTGCACTAAACTCAGTCACTAAAGTATCTTCTGGATCTAATTTAATAACAGCGGATCTGTGTGGAACATCAACGCCAATAATTGCACCTAATCGTAAAATTTCAATTTCTCTTTCTGGTGAAACCTTAGATTCAAGACTTTTTGATTTAATAAGCATACCATTACCCCCAACATCACAATAAAATAATAAAACAGATTCAAATTCATTTTTATAACCATAAATTAGAAATGGATCAGTTTTATCTGGTAAAACTAATTGATCGAATCGTTGATAAAATTCTATGGCATTTTCAAAAAATTTGATATCATTTGAAGCGGTTATTATGTAAAAATCAGAATATTTAGCTAAGAATAGTTGATTGTCAAAGAAATATGTTAAGTCTTCACTATTAAATTTATCAGCACTTATGAATATTGCATATAATTTAACCTGTTCCTCTGGATATCTCTTTAATGCCCAAATAAATTTAAATCGTAGATTATCTGATTTTATTTTGGTAATTCCTATAATTAATCGATCAAAAAATTGTTCATGACTTAGAATTATATTTTTAGGCCTAATTATTTCTTCTTCATAGGAATCAAGAGGCCAATCACTTTGTTTATCATCAGAATTAAATACCCGTTTTAAATATACTTGTGAATTCATATCAAAAGTCCAAACAGTGGAACCAAATTTTTTCTTTCTTATTAATGGCAAACTGAATTGTCTCAAGCATATTTTTTATTCTAATTTGATATAATATCTTTAGTTTCCAAACAAATTGAATTGCTTAAATTATTTATCGAAATTCTTTTCTTATAAATTAATTACTACAACTTGCAATTAAGATTCAATCTCTGGATTTTAAGGATTTGCTTTAATGGACTTTTTAATAAATTTAAAAGTGATTATAGGAGAAATTGTCTTTGTTATCCAAAAGCACAGCAGTTGGATCTTTAACTACAACTCATTTATACATAAAAATTTGTAATAATCTTCAAATGAGTTCCAGAACATTTTTTTAATTAATATCACTATTACTGTCGTTTTTGCATATTAGGAGTTGTGTCAAAATCTGAAATCACTCGAAGAAGAAAGGCAGGAGTGGTTAAAAATAACACAGTATGGATAACATTGTTGTAGCGTATAGTTCTTATTTTAATTATAATCTTTAGCCCAGCCGCTTAACAATTTGAAATTTAAAAAAGGTATTTTTTTCCTTTTTGTTTTTTTATACTTCTTTTACAGCTGAATCTTTTTTAGAACCTCCTTTTCTTTTTGGTTTTGTAGTATCTTCAGATACATCAGTTCCTTCTTCTTCTTCTTCCTCCTCATTTTCCACCTCTTCTTCTGCTGCTTCCTTTACCAATTTTTGTTCGTCAGTTTTAACTTCAGGTGCAACTTTAGATGAAGTATTGCTCTTTGAATTAGGAATTTGTTCTTTCAATTCGGTATGAATGATTTTTTCCGTCTTGTTCTTTTCATCTTCTACTTCTTCAATTGGAATTATGTACAATCTTCCGTCGACGATTTCTAACTTGGCATGAAGCTCATCATTCATCAACATTTCATAAACTAATGTCTCTAATTCTTTAGAATCTTGACTAAAGTTTAAAGACCTAGCTATAATTTCTAAAGGAACTGTACCTACTTTCTTTATATTTTGAGCCAAACTTAAACGGTTTGCTTTTCGAAGAGCAGATTCGGATATTGTACCACAAAGTGAGGTCAATCGATTCATATCACCTTTTTCCCAACTGCTCACAATATCTTCTAGAAGGGCAGAAAACGATCCTAATTCTTTCCTTTTAGCCTCTTCTGAAATAGTCTTGCTTTTCGCAACAGAAAAACCTTCGACTAATTCGATACCAACCAGTCTGGCATCAAAGGAACTAAGACCAGGCCAAATATCATTATGAGAAACAGAATCTTCTTCAAACAAGTCTAGAAATGCCTCTATAGCATATTTTGTAAGTTTTCGACTATTATATGCTATTCTCTGAACTAATAATCTTCCTCGTTCCTGTTTACTTGGATTCATATCTTTTGAAGTAAGCAATTGAAAAATGAAGGCTTTTAATAATTCGCCAATAAAATCAACATACTTTTCATTCAAAATCATTTTCCGTATGACATCATATTGGGAATTTTGAATGGAAGAATCTGGATCTTGTAAATGACTAACAAGCCAAACAAGCAAAACATTTCTAAAAGGTAATTTACTTGAATCAGAGAGAATCAAAAAAGAATTAATTGCATTATTCCTAACTTTTTCCTTAGTAGTTTGCTTGATAATAGTTAATAATCCATTTGCTACCTGTATTGAATTACCTTCGTCTTTTTTAATGTATTTTTCTACTTCTGCAATCCAATTTTCTAAATTTTCAAATTGATCTTCACTGATTTGAGTCATTAGTTTTGTAAATTTCTCTCTAGAATTGTTTTCTTCCTCGATAATCTTTTCAACTTCATCCGTAGGCTTTTCAGTGGCTGTATTCGGTGTTGCTATTGTTTTAACTACTTGAGGTGGTTGAATTTCTTTTTTCTCAGGAGTAACTGTTTCCGTTGATACTGTCTCTTTGATATTTGATTCAGCATCACTTGTTGTTTTGACCGCGGATTTTGCGATGGTTGCAGATTTGTCTAATTTCGAACTGACAGTACCTGAATCACCTTTTTCTTTTGTCTGATCACTAGGTTCTGTAGTTGTCTTCGGCGTTTCAGTAGATTCTTTTGCTAATTGAGTATCTGCTGGTATTTCTTCTTGCTTACTTACTTTAACTTGAACTGTTTGTTTATTTATTGTCTCAGTTTTAGCTGGTTCAGCTGGAATTTCACTGGTAGTTATTTTATTATTAGCTGTAAGGTCAGAAACATCAATTCCAGCTCCTTTTAGAATAACAGCTAAGTAGTTTAATTTATTGTCCACTTTAATAAGATCTTCAACAATAACATTGAATCCTAATTCACGAGCTGTTCCAACAATAGCACTATCACCAGTATCAATAGCCAAAGTATCAGATACATCTTTCATTAATTCTAAAAATCCATTGATGGTTGGATCAATCTTGAAAATTTTAAGAAGAACTTTTTCCCTTTCATCCAATACAAATCTTGAACCAATTGGTGCAATTGTCAAAACAGAGCCAGAGTTCTTTTTAATAGATTTACGAACATCGGTATAACTTAACATTATAGCTAATGAAAAAAAATCATCAGCTGTTATAATAACAGAATCTGCTTCTTTAAGTATTTTTTCAATCTCAGCTGGAACTACTGATTCTTTCTCATCCCATGAATCAATAAAATCAATATCTTTTTCTTCCTTTAAAGAAGCAGTTATATCTGCTGGATCAATAATAGTTTTCTTCTTAAAATCTAAATACCCATACATTTGATAACTTCTAGGAGAACCAGATCGATTCCTATATTTAATACTAATAGGCTTTTTTTGTTGATAGCTTAATGGAAATACTTTCATCGGTAAGCTACTGTAATTAGTAAGGGTATCAAATATTTGTATTGTTTTTTCAAATGCAGTTTTCTGATCAGTTCTTAAATCTGATAACCAGGATGCTAAAAATTGTTCTGATGCAGATAATTTACTCTGAAGAACCTCAATACTCTTACTTTTTGAAAATAATGATGCTAATGGACTAGAGGTCAGGTCATCTTTTATAATTGAAGAAGCAAGTGAAATTAATTCATTACTTATCCAAACACCAGTGCCTTCTTTATCACCCGGTATTGGGAAATCAAGAAGAGTATTAGCTATAACTTTAAATCTAATTTTTCTGGTGTCTATTAACATGCTTAAAAAAGGGCTGACTTTAGTTCCCGCATGAATAATAACGATATTTAGCGATTTGCTCAAAGGTACTACCTAATTTTGAATCTTAGGAAAAATTTAAACAATTTAAACAATATGAATTTATTATTCTTGAAATAATAAAATATTAATAATTTTTACTTATAAAGTGAATTGAAGTTATTATTGATTTTATTTAGTAACTTACACTCTATTTTATTTAGTACTTTTTAATTTATTAACTAAATAATTTTTTATTAATTAATTTTTATTATT
>DAHXPE010000039.1 GCA_027364495.1 Candidatus Heimdallarchaeota archaeon
TCAATTAAAATGTTTGATTACTCGAAAAAAAAAATTATTTGAATAAAAAATTATTTGGATTAACTCGGTAGTATGTAAATGAATAATTATAAATGAAATGAATAATTATGAGGAGAAATTTATGAGAAAACAAGTAAATAATAAAATTGAGTTAGTATTTTAGAAATCTTTGGTTAGAAATAATGCTTTATCTACCGTTTTATCAATAAAAACCGGAATTCCATTTTTGAAGGTTATTAATGGGACACCTTGCAATCCTTTTCCTTGCCATGGGGACCAATTACATTTAGAATATATTTCATTTATTATTTCTTTCTTATTGGGATCAACAAGAACCATATCAGCTCTTTTTCCTTCTTCAATAATTCCACGATCATTTAATGCTAGCAATTGAGCTGGGTTAGTTGAAAATGTTTTAGTAATCAAAGTCGGGCTAATATTCGATTTCAAACAGAAATCGAGTAATAAACGTAAATTGGTATCTAATGAAGGTATACCACTCATTTTGAGTTTCATTTTTTCTTCTTTGGTATGTGGTGCATGATCAGAAGCTAGAACGGGTATTTTCCCTTCTATCCAAAGCTTTCTCAATTCTAACATTTGGTCATATGATCTTAATGGTGGATTAACTTTAATAAATTCTCCTAAACTATCAATATCATCCTCTGAAAGAAACATATGATGTGGTGCAACCTCAAATGAAAGATTAGTTAGGTTGGCTGATAAAATTTTGTTTACAGTTTCAGGCAAGGTAACATGAGCTATATGATATCGATTCAAATAATTTCTGTTTTTTTCTAAAAAATTTATGATGTAGGAAACCGCTATTAGTTCTCCTTCTGGTGATCTTATTTTATTATGGAATTTAATTTCATTTGAAAATAAAGACTGATTTTGTTTTATTGTAGAAGCATCTTCTGCATGAATTGTAAAGAATTTTTCTTGTAATTTATTGACCCTGTCCAATATATTATATTCAACACCAGCTGTGGCTGTTGTTCCACCGAAAAATATTTTTCCGTAGGTCCAATTGAAACCTTCTTTTAGTAATTGATCATCAACTAATACAAAAGAATAAATATCGACATCTTTAATATTTTTTGCTAAGGATTGCACTTTTTGATAAAAAAGTTGGTTATTTATTGGTGGTTCTTTATTTGGCATATCGAATAATGTTGTAAAACCTCCGTGGATAGCTGCCTGTGTACCTGTTTTGAAATCTTCTTTTTGCGATTGATTGAGGTCACGAAGATGAACATGAATATCCACCAGTCCTGGAAAAAGCCACATATCTTTGCAATCAAATATTATTTCATCTGTTTCAGGAATGTCAGGCATTATTTTAGTTATTAATCCTGCTGCTTCATTAATTTGGACGTTCTGACTTTCCAGAATAAAATCAGGGTTAACAATAGTTGCATTTGCTAAAATCAAATTAGAAAAACGCCTATAATTTATTTTAATTCATTAGTCAATTTTAAGCAATATTCTCTAATATTCGACCCTTCAGTAATTGCACGGCCAACAATTGCATAATCTAGACCCATAGCTCTACTTGTTTTAGCATCACCACTTTGGGCGCCTATACCAGGTGAAATGATCAGTTTATCTGGTTTTAAAATATTTCTTATTTCTTTAATTTTATCTGGATAGGTAGCACCTACAATTGATCCCGATACATTTAGTTTATTGACAAGATGAGCGAATAATTCATAATAATATGCAGCTTCTTTTCCTAATTCTTGTTTTTCATCTTCAGTGAGATATATTTTTCTTCCATACCCGAAATTCGCGCTGGTATGACTCATGTAAGTTAATAAAATTACATCTGTTTTGTAATCTTTTGCTACTGAAATAATTGGATCTAACCCTTCTTTACCAGTAAAAGGGTTGCAGATAAGAGCATCAAAACCGGCGGAATAATAATTTTCAGCTATGGCTTGGTTGGTATAGCCTATATCATTTACTTTAGCATCCATAATAATTGGAATGTCCGCATTGTGGATTAATGATATAATTGAAAGCAGTTCTTTATTTTTAAGACCGTATGGAAGAATAAATTGCCTATTAAATTTAACAGCTGCTATGTTTTCTTGGATTTCATTAAAAATAGTCTTAAATTTAGAAAAAGGATCCTTTTCTTCAAATTTAGGATCAAAAGCCCAAACAATCCTTCCTGCACCTTTTTTTAACCGTGCATTAAGTTTATCAGCTAAGAAATTCATGTTCCTCATCAATTAAATAT
>DAHXPE010000043.1 GCA_027364495.1 Candidatus Heimdallarchaeota archaeon
TACCTTATTTATTGATTGTTGGATGGATTCCTGGTGTCGTAAGTTTAGCAACTGGTTATGTATTCATTTCAATTGTTAAGGAGGAATATTTGAAACCTGCAATGATTATTTTGGGGCTGTTTCTTGTCGTAAATATAATCATAAGTTATATTTTTATTCCATTTGATTTATTAGGTTTTAAAGTGGATAATGCTTTGACTATTCAACCAGCAATAGGTGGAAATTTACCAAACGCATCAACAAATGGATTTTTTAGTTTATTATCGATAGTATCCATAATTATTATATTACTTACAGCAGTATTTTTCCTTATTACAGCTTATAATACCAATATTCAATTAGTGAAGGCTCGTGCAGGATTGCTTGGTATTGGATTACTTTTTGCTTCATTTCTAATAATATTTGATTCGATTTTACCAATTGAACAGATTTCACTTTTAATAATCCTAAGATTTGGAGTCGTAGTTTGTCTCTTTATTATGGCTATGGCAATAACATTGCCAAGAAGAATTTTTAAAAACCTCTCTTAAAATAAACCAAATCATAATTAATTTAAGATCATTTTTTAAAAAATTGTGATTATTTTGGCGGTAGAAACTGGGTCAACAAGAACAATAGATTCTCTTATTCAAACCTTTTTACCAAAAATCCTTCTAGCAACAATATTTTTCTTTTTAATTTACCTAATTAACTATTTTTCGAATAATTTCGCATTTATTTTTCAAAGTAATATTTCAATACAAAATATTAGCTCTCTATCCTTTAATTTTTACTTTTTGTCAGTTTTGACCGGAATATTCCTGCTGGTTTGGATCCTCAGTATTTATAGATCAGTGCTTCGTTTTTTCAATTCTAAATTTAGATACCAATTTTTAACCCCTAAAATAAATTACTTATTTAAATGTGACATTATTATCTTTGCATTTACTATGTATCTTTTTTTAAATTATTTTGTACCTAAATTATATTTACTTTTCGGCTTAATTTCAGTTTTTCAAACGATTAGTACTATGTTATCATTAACTTTACCCGATTTTCCAGCTATTATAACTTATCCACAGTATTCAATGTATATATCTAATCTCCTGCTTATAAGTGTTGAATTTTTGGGACTGAGTGGTTTAATTTTTTTTATATTGCATGGGATATATTTTTTTCATAGAAAAGTTGGATTAAATGATTTCTTGTCCTGGACTTTTACACTTGAAGTAGGGAAAGCGTTTTTATACTTTTTAACGCCTTTTTCAATTATTTATATAATTATTTGGTATAATTTAATTACTAATACATTTACCAAATTACTGTTATTACTTGTTATTCTAGGTTTACTACTATTTCTTCTCTATAAAATAACCTCAACTTATTATTATGGTATAGCAAATAGCTGGGTTAATAATGATAATTCAGTTTCTGTATTTGTTTTACTAATAGTTGTATTTTACATTTTTCCAGTACTTTTCTGGTACCTTCATGATTTTATTTTCTTGTATATCAATCATACAGCGCAAACTACTGTTTTAGTTGACTTTCAAACATTTCTCTTAAATAATAATATTGTGCCTAATTCTGTTTTCTCAGCACCCTGGACAATGGATCCCATAGTATTGTTAATTTTGACATTATTTGAAATTCATAGAATATTATTTGTGGATGTTTTTGTTACCGGATTTTTTAGCTTTTTATTTCTAAGTTACATGCAATTTACTTACATCCTAACCTATTTTAAAAGTCTGTTTAATAAAAGCTTTAAGGAAAAATTACAAGAATCTAATAAAGCTATTTGTGACTTTAACACTAAAATACAGAAAAATATTATTTTGAATATTTTATTTTGGGTTTTTATATTATTTTTGTCCTGGGATGTACTATTAGTGGTTTATAATACCTATATTCAACCTTTAAGTCCGTCAACACTTCCAGATGCATCAAAATACATTATTGTATATGTTATTATGAACAATTTACAAGGTTTACAATACCCAACGAATTATTTTAGTATTTTTTTAGTATTGCTTCTTTTCATTGCTGTTTTGATAGTGTTTAATACAGTCTCAATAAAATTAAATGAGGAGATGATTGAGAATTCATTAACTGGTGTGTTTACCATATTTTCATTTAGTTTTGTTTTGATTATTTCTTATCTAATTTATGATCTTCAGCATTATACTCTGCATCCATTAATGAATTTCCAACTGTTATATATTTCAAATGTAGATTATTCATATTACACAGTTCTTATGGTTGGAATAATCTGTGATTCTTTTCTAATGGTAATTTTATTAACTTTTATTGCTTATAAATTGAAACGAAGACTTGTAAAACCCTCAGTAAAAACATCAGAGTCATCAGTAGAAGAAAAAGCTGAAGAAAGCGAAAAAAAAGAGGATGAAGGAGAAAAATTATTTAAAACCGAAGAAAAAAAAGCAGGAGAAGAAGACAACCCCAGCAATTAGGATAGATTTATATACTCTAAATTATTCCATAGCCTGAAAAAATTTAGAAATTCTGCAAAAGAATAAGTTTGAAATCCTAGAGGCTCAAAAAACCTACGAAAAAGCTCTTAAGACATCCAACAAACCAAATCGCTAGACTCAATAAGAATAGACTCGTTTGAAAGTATCTGCTTGGAATATAACATTAACTAAATACCCTTTCAGGATATTTATTATTATCTTGCCACTTCCATAATTCAATAAAGCACTTTGTCGAATTTGGGCTTCTTTTCATCCCTGCATCGGGTGCTATATGAGTTCCAGGGATACCAGCCTTTCCACCATATTTAGGAAGTTTTTTTATTTCATCAAAGACAGTAGGCGAGAAATCTCGTGCTATGACAATAGCTTTGGCTGGAAAGTAAGGAAAAATATCTTCATCAAGAGTTTTTGTTCGTAATTTGCCAAATGTTCTTAATAAATCAAAAAAATCCAATATTTCACCCCGTCCTCCGGTTGTTTCAATAACTTTTACAAAAGTGACGTCTTCGGAAAAGGATTTCATCATATGAGTAGCTATACCGCCAAATAAACCTTGGCGCTGTTTACGACCACGATCAGAAATCATATCAATGGTAACAACTTTACCAGCATTATTTTTAAAAGCAGGCTTGATAGATAATTCTCCACCAAATTCTTTTTTAACAAATTCAGCAACAGAAATCAGGAAAGGAGTATCCTCTTCAGATATAATCTTTTTGACATTAGAACGAAAGTTTTCATAGAGAGAAGAATCAACAAGCTTAATATCAGATAAATCATAGGTATCCTCGAAAGTTTGACCAATTTTATAACCAATAGAATATATTTTTTGAAATTCTTGCTCTGATGAGATTAAAGCGACTGTACAGAAATTTCTTCCAATAAGATAAATAGATTTTTCATCAGTTTTGAATGAGGAGAGACCACCTAATGCTAATTCTTTAGTGAATTCTTTTATAGCAGTGATGAGGCCACTAAATAAATTATCGTCCATCGATGTTTCATTGAGATAGGAAAATAGAGAAAGACCAGATTTATTGTCTAAAATAAGTACTTGAACGTCCAAATTATGCACTCTTAAAGATGCTTTGATATTGAAAATAATTCCTACTTGTAATTGAAAGATAATAAAGTAATTTATTAAAGTAATTTAAGTAGCACAAATTATTTTTAATATATTGAGTATATATTACATACCATTGTTTCAATAAAAGAAGGAGAGAAAGAAACAAGTTAGAAATTTTATTTTTTTAAATTTCAAATAAATTAGAATTATCAATACGGTAATTACCAGCTACTGACTTGGAACTGGTTTTAAATTTTGAATCGTTGAGAGCCAGTAATCTAAATTTGCCAGAACCATCAAAGGTAACCACACATACTTTACCCTGTCGAACAAACTGGTCAACAAATTGACCAAGGGCCCAAACAGCGTCATCAGATGTCTGGATTGGTGATGAATTTGCATTAATTTCAACGGAGTTTTCTATTCCAACTTGAGCTGATTCAAAATGTTTTGGTGGTGCTGTTGCAGTTGCTGTAGGTTCATGTTTTACTGATTCTGTTGCGGGGACTTTCTCAAAGGCACTGGGAACATCTGTTTTATATCGAGCTGGATCAGTTGCAATATCTGCTTTTTGGCCAGCAATACCTGGGACAACATCATAATTGTCTTCCTTTTCAGCGTAAGTTGGAATGTCATCACGAATTAAACGACCTTTTTTATAGGTGTGACCATGAGTTAAGAGAGCAGGATCTAAATGTTCTTCAGCATTTACTTGCTCAAGAGGAAAACCTAACCCAACACGTTTGTCTCCCATATTATAGCCAGATTTTGCATAAGAATTAACACGACGTTCAATGGTACGCTTAGTAACTATGCTAAGACCTTCCTTATAAGAAATTGTCATTTTTTCTTCGTTTTCATCTATGATTAGATAAGTATATCCATCGGGTTGCATTTCTTGTTTGGCAGGCCATGGATCAAATTCATCTTTTTCCTCATCATACGAGAGTACAACACGCAATTTTTCAGACATGATTACAGTATCCTTTAATTTTTTATGAATAATTACCTAATTTTTATTTAGCGCCAAAATTTTTTAGCTTGTAGGAGTTAATTTTACTGGACAATAAAAGATATTTAAATATTTTAATGTATTATTAAAAATTAAAAATATTTTATTGAGTAGGAATTCAAAATCCTTAAAAAATATTTTTCTACAAATTCAGCATTTTTCCAGAAATAAAAAGGTAAAACATTCAATCAATGTAAATAGTTTAAAAACCACTAAATTCACTTATTTCAATTTTAAAAAGATTTTAGGAAAATTTTTAAACATCAGATGAAAGAAATGCCTCTCAGAAGTGTTAGTAGTCCATATGCACTGGTCGAAAGTAAAATTAGTGAATTGGAAGACTATTTAAGCAATGATTAGTAAATACTATATCCCCTCAGACAGAGTTGATGCAAACGATCTTATTAAAATTAAATCAATAGCTATGAAACACCAAAATGAAATGGAATTAAAATTCAACGAAATGTTCCCTTATAGCCTTGATGAACGAACTGAACTTAAAGATATAATGGAAACTATAACCAGTCTTGAGCACGTGCTTAAAGAATTACTTCCTGGTAGAATTAAATTTATCGTTAAGCAATTAACTAAGATAAAACAAAAAAATAATGCAGAAATTTTGAAATTCTTTAATGAATAATTTTCTTTTACAAGAAAATCACAACTACTACCATTTTAATTTCATTTTAATACTAGCTTAAATTAGTATTAAACGGATTTTTTAGGCTTTATTTTTATTATGAGTATCAAATTACCTTTCAAACCTATTTTTGCTCTTGAATATGATGATGAATTACTTGTAACCATCAAGCAACAAGTGTCTACAAATAGTAAAATCGTTCAGGATGCTGTTGTAATCCATTCTGAATTGATCCCATTAGATATTAAAGAAAGCCTTGATTTTTTAACCGAAAATTCAATATCCTTTGATTTTTTTATTGCCATATGTCTAAATCTTTATTATTTAGAACGCAAATTTGTTAAAGCGACTGAATTGTGTTTAAAAAATCTAATGGAGAATAATTCGTCTTCAGATAAAATTAATGTGCTATTTACATTAGTTGAGAACTGGCCATCTGAAAAATTACCTTTGTTGTCAGTTTATAAACTAAAAAAGGAAACAGAAGAACAACGAATAATACAATTAACAGATAAGGCTTTTAAGTGGATTGACTCATTTATAGCATTAACAAAAAAGCATGAATATGAACTTTTCGATGATGCCTTCCATAAGCAAGGTTTTTTTTCAAATGAAGAATCAATTTTGAATGAGTTAGGATTAAAGTCCAAAAAAAGAGTGCTGATACAAGATAATTCTAATCTTGTTACAGAATTTGAAAATAAACTATTAGAAAATCTTAAAAATAGTAAATTAAGCGTGATTATCTCAGATCTGAATTTTGAATTAAAACAATTTCTGAATTTTTTTATTTTAAAATTACTAAATCTTCATAAAAAAGTTCTTTGGAATAGGCTTGATTTTTTTAAACAACAATTTTCAGAGTTCTTTACATTATTAGATATTGTTTATATAACGACAATTGACGATAAACAATTTCCTGACCAATATGAAGTAGTTAGCTCATTACGTGAAACACCTTCAATTATAATTGTATCAGAAGAATCGTGGCTACAATTTGAGCAAATTAAAGTATTCATACATGGAATCAGAACTCTGACTTATCCTAAAATGGATCTTGCCGATAAGATTCATAAAGAATATGTAGATAAATTTTGGACAAAATATATTGATACCATTGAACTATCCTTTACCTCGACAGAAAAAATAGATCTTAAAGAAGCAGTATTTGAAAAATCATCTGGTTCGATAACATACATAGACAATATTCTTACGTATATAAAGACTTTAAAACTGGAAAGCATAAGTAATTCCGTACTTAAAGAATTACCACAAAATTCAATTGAATTGCTAGCTACGGAGTTTAAAAGAGATTTTTTTGAATCAGATACCGATAAAAACATTCTTAAAACATTACTAGGACTATCAACAATCCAAAAGTCATTC
>DAHXPE010000044.1 GCA_027364495.1 Candidatus Heimdallarchaeota archaeon
ATATTTAAGTTTTGGCGTTTGGAAAAATCATTATGAAGCAAACCCCAAAAAAACCCTCTTTCCTTCTTTATATTTGAAATTATTATAAATTGTGGACAAAGCCAATTTTTGTTTTTTCGTGGATTTGTCTTGCAAATCTGATTGAAACCCCCAGATCCAAATTAATTGTTTATATAATCCATAACCAATCCAATAACCGCCTACGAGAATATTTATTATAATTGTTATGATTACGTAACTAATTATAAACTCTTTTGTCAAAAAATAAAAAGCAATTAAAGGTAGAATGAAAACTAAAATGATTGAGAGTATTTTTAGTGCAAATGTCGTTTCAAAATCATTAGATAAATCACCGATCATTTTATTGAGAAATTTAAAAATATAGGCATTTGGTCTTTCTAGTTGCTTAAAAACTCCATTAAATTGAATGAGAAGAATTAAATTATTCAGAGTGATGAACAAAAGTAATAAATAATAGATATATGATGATGCGGTTATAGAATTAATATACCAATAAATCAAAATTAAAATTGAAATAAAGTAAAATGAAGAAAAGTAAAAACTAGCTAAAAGAATTTTGTTGGATGGAGTTTTGCCATTTTTGTCCAATTCATTATCCGATTTAAAATCTAGTTTATATTTTAACCAAAAATTAGTCAATATTATTAAAAATAAAAATGAAAAAACTAATAAAATAATTAAAAAAATATATTTAGTTTTTGTTTGAGGCTTAAGAACTAAAAAAGCTGTAAATAAAATTATGGTCAATATAGTAATAATAATAATGAAATATCTATTTGAGAAAGAATTTTGTTTTAAATTGGACATGGTAATGAAAACCAACTTTAATTCAAAAAATAAATTTACCTTTTATTAAAATAAATTTTTAGCTATTATAAATTGAATTTTGCATACTTTTAAGAGGCAGATAAAAAAGAAATAATTTAATATCAGGAAATAAGGAAATAAATATAATTCTATATCCACGATTTTTTTGGAAATCTACTAATACAAGTAAAGGCTATTTAAAAAAATAATTCATTTCTAAAGATTTTATGAAACAGAACAGGAACATTAATATATGGCACAAATAACAAGAAAGAAAAAGGGTGAAAGAGTATTAAAGGTCATTCTAATCGGGGATCCTGGTGTAGGGAAATCATCATTGATCAATACTTATGTACATGGTAAATTTAAGCATAGCTATCAAGTTACCATTGGTTTAGACGTTAGTTCTAAAATAGTTGAACTTACAGGTCAAGATGGCAAAAAAGAACTAGTTAAGCTTTCTATTAATGATATTGGTGGTCAAGAACGATTTAATACTATCAGACATTTATTCTATCCTGGTGCTCACCTAGTAATGTTTGTCTATGATGTAACGAGATTGCAGTCCTTAAAAAATCTGAAAACTGTTTGGGAATCTGAATTAGCTCAATATAACCCTCCTGAGGAAGGTGGTGAGAATATTCAAAAAATACTTGTGGGTAACAAAGCAGATTTAGAAGATCTTAGAGTAATAACTGATGAGGAAGCTGAACAGACTTCTCGTGAGTTAGGTTGTCTTTCACAGATCTTGGCCTCAGCAAAAGAAAATAAAAATGTTGATGAAGCATTTACCCAATTAGCACAAGCATTTCTTGTTAAAACCGGAGTATTTAAATAATTTTTTTTTATGGAAAGATTAGAATGGAAGCTGAAACTGAAATTAGTCAAGAAGAATCCCAATTGGATTCAAAACTATTAGAATGGGCATCTTACTTCTTACCATTTCAAGTACCATTAAAAGAGAAATGGAAAGAAATTCTCTTAGTCTTAAATGGTAGTTCCTGGCCAGTTAAAAGTTTCCTTAAGAGTAATGCTAGAGCAAGAGGAACTTTACATGTCCTTGAGCTATTTGAAGGTGTTTTGTTAATTGCACCTGAAGTTGTGTCTAGAAGTGCAACCACGAGAGGGATTTTTAGAATTCTTCTTTTCAATGATATTGCTTTGATACAAGATGATGCCGATCAAGTTTCAAAAAATTTCTTTAAAGATTATTTATTACCAATATTAGAACTTACTGAAGAAGAAATTAAGGAAATCAGGATAAATGCAATGAGAATTCGAAGCTTAGCAAGAAAAATTACCCCAATTAAACTTACATTACTAGTTAATAATCAAACAGCTGGAGTTGATGGTTTAGAACAAATTACGTTATCCGGGCATAATGTAATACGTGGTATTCAAACATTGAAGGATCGACAAGAAGTTGATCTTAAAGCCGATTCTATTGGTCCATGGATTGACATTGAAACAACTTCCTTGCGTTTTACTATGGGAAAAGGTATTTTATTAAAAGAGGGTGCGTCAAAAGAAGTTATAGATGTCGTAAAATCGACTTTAGCATAAAAGTAACAAGTTTTAGATTTTTTTATGTTTTCTTTTTATTATTACAATTGCAGAGACAATCAGAACAGTAGCAATTAAAGAGAATGAAAATAGGTTTTGCATAGATGATGTGGATGAGGAAGAGGATGATGAGATTATATAAGTAGTCGGATTATTATTAAATGTTGGGTAGTAGGTGGGAGAATAGCTAGTTATTTGAGAAATAAGTGATTCATTGCCTTTAAGCCAAGTTAGAAGGTTCAATAAAAATTTACAATCATTTCTATAATTTCCATTTGAATAGGGGTTGAGCATGTAATTTTCTGCAAAATACGCACTGCCACTTACAATAATCCTTCCACTATCTGGTGTTGTCCTAGACAAATTATTGAGTAGTAAAAATTTATTATTTTCCAGGGCAATTGTGTTATTATTCGTATTTAAAGAGGTAAATGAGGTTCCATAATAATCAAGACTTGAAACGGAATTAAAAATTGCATTTGAACTATTGATCTGTAATGGTTCATTGTCATAAATTGCACCTGAAGTTAAATTATATCCTATATTAAACGAACTCAATATTGAATTAAAAGCTGTTGTATTAGTAAACCTTTGATCAGACGTCATAATTAAAATACTTTTTGAATCTTCCTTAACATAGGCATTCAATGTGGATAGCTCAGTTGATGTAAACAAGAGGGTTGGTTCTGTTAATTTAAACAAATTTCCAAATAATGGATCATTATACCAATCAGTAAATGGATTTGTTACCATAGAATTTGGGTAAGAAAATATGATTTCATCGAAATTTTGCAAATAGGTCAGGTTAGTATATTGACCAGTATAAAATGGAGTGATTGATATATTGTTTAATGCCATAATATTATAGAATTCTCGATATTGACCAAGCAAGAATGTTGAAAAACCCCATGGATCTTGTAAAGCCGGATCATGTGTCGTTGCTAATTGATATTGCCCATGCGGTTTTTTTTCGTTTATAAAACCATTTTTTGTCTCATCAAATAACACTTTAATAACAGGAATTTTCACCGTGAATTCTATAGAGACATTTACAGTAGGACCCAGAGAAAAATCAAGTAATAAAAAGCCTTTATATAATCCAGGTTTTGTGGTAGATGTCGGATGAAATAATAAACTTAATCTATCACTAGCATTAAAATATTGAATTTTGTTAAAACTCATGGTATCGGTTGGTATGCCATGAAGGGATATAGTTGCACTATTATATATTGATGAAATAACAGTCAAATTAAAAGGAACCGTTTGGTCAATGAAAAGATTATTGAGGGGGATTACAGGTAATTGAGTTGGAAAAGCTGTTGCTATTATCGGGACATTATTTGAAGATTTTGGTTCGCTCATTAATAAATTGAAGGCAGCTGTAAAGTTCACCATTCCAGCTCCTTGATACCAGATAGGATAATTAGGAATTGGATCAGCAGTTTTAATTAAAGCAGCTTTAATCGCACCAACTGTATAACTTCGACCATTTTTTGCAAGTGCTTGTATTAATACTGCAATTCCACCAGCTACAATTGGAGCTGATTCTGAGGTACCAGACTCTAATCCAAGTATGGTATTAACTCCAACCCCAGGTGCACTTACATCAGGTTTCATAGTATAATCGCTTCTTATACCAGATGAACTAAAACTAGCCATGTTATACCGTCCGTTTGACGCTGCAACTGTTATGGCTTGAAAAGATGTCCCAGGAGTGCCAATAGATGCTCCGTCTACACCACTTAATCCATCGTTTCCAGCGGAAATAGTGAATATGACATTATATTTTTTACTCATTTGATCGACTATATATTGACGTCCATCATTTACAATATTAGAGTATTGACCAAATGATAAGTTGATGACAGAAGCACCATGTTGTACACAATATAAAATGCCATTATAAACGCCACGCGTGGTTTCTTCACCCTGATACCCTGCATTGCCAGCTATACCGTTGCTATATATTTTGGCTGCGACTAGTTTAGCTCCTTTAGCCATACCATAAGTATTTCCAATTAATAAACTAGCTACCTCAGTACCATGACCAAAAGAATCAGTAATAGTAGAATCATTGCCCGCATAATTATTAGCTGTCGAAACGAAACTTTTAGTAGCAATAACCCTTGATCCAAATTCACTTGCAAATGTTGTATTAGAAATGAAATTATAAACACCAGTGTCGACTAATCCAATGATCACACCTGTTCCATCATAACCTTGATTTATTAGCCCAGATAGACCAACGGCTAGTTGAATCTGTCCTGTTGTCATATTAATTTCATTAGTTGAACCCACTGACGCTAAATCAGTTTTTGATGTAGAATTAGCTGATTCATTTTTATTAGAAAGAATAGTTAATGGTAAAGAACTAGATGAACAATCAGCAAGAGAAAAGATAGATATTAATAAAATAATATTGATAAAAATTACGATAAAAAAACTAGCTTTGTGCATTAATGAACAGTTCCATATTAAGTTATCTTATTACATTGGTCTAATGAAATGTTTTTTTTTATAATTATATTGATTTAAGTTGTAAATGAAAATTTAAGTATCCTCTCATTTATTTTTAATTGAATAAATTGAAATTAATATTAAAATTTTTTAATTATAACTTATTAAATTGTGCTTCATTATGAATCCATTAGAAACTGCATTAACTTTTGATGATTTATTATTAGTGCCTAAACGTTTTCGCGGTACCAGCCGTTCTGAAATCTCGACTGCTACTAAATTCACCAAAAAAATTTCTTTAAATATACCAGTTGTGTCTTCAAATATGGACACAGTAACAGAGTCAGAAATGGCTATCGTAATGGCTAGAAGTGGTGGTATTGGCGTAATTCATCGTTTTTTGCCCATTGAAAAACAAGTCAAATTGATCAGGCAAGTAAAACGTGCTCAAAATTACATTATTGAGAAACCTTATTCTTTGCCAATATCTTCGACTATAAATGATGTCAGAAATCTTATGAATCAATACCATGTCTCAGGAATTTTGATTACAGATAAAAATGAAATTCTTAAAGGAATAATTACTAATAGGGATCTAAGGTTCACTGAAAATAACGGTGCTGATAATGTAGAATGTCCATGAGCTATATCGATAACTAATGCATCCAC
>DAHXPE010000064.1 GCA_027364495.1 Candidatus Heimdallarchaeota archaeon
GAAGAATATATTTTTTCAACCTTTTTTAACCAAAATCGAATAAAAGATCATTTTATATTATAAATTCAAATTTATAGCCATATAACCTTTTTAATGTTTGAATTTACTTTTAAGAAATTTTTTCATTTGACCTATTTTTTCACAGATTGAGTTTTGCTCGTTTTCTCCAACCAAAGAAAAAAAGTTTAAGGACCTGAATCCAAAAATCTATTATATCCTTCGATCCTAATTTACTCTTCCCAACCTTCCTATCATAAAAAACAATTGGCACTTCGCCGACTTTTGCTTCTAATAATTTTTCAATTATATAGGCCATTTCAATTTGAAAGGCGTAACCTGAGTTATCTATTTGGTCCAAACGTATTTTTTTTAACAAATCAGTTCTAAAAGCTCTATAACCTGATGTAACATCATGGATTTTCAATCGAAGCAATGTTCGTGTATAAATATTTGCTCCTGATGATATCATTTTTCTTGATATTGGCCAATCAGGATTTCCACCACCTTTTATTTTTCTTGATCCTACCACAAAGTCTTTACCTTCGTCAGATAGCATTTTAACAATGGCGGGGATGACTTCAGGATCATGAGAATGATCTGCGTCCATCTCAAATATGATGTCGGGATTGCTTTTGAAAGCTTCCGTGAAACCAGCAATATAAGCTTTTCCCAAGCCTTGTTTTTCTTGCCTTAATAATAATTTGATTCTGTTATCTTTTTGCTCCCACAATTTTACAACATTAGCTGTTCCATCAGGAGAGTTATCATCAATTACTAAAATTGAACCTTGGAGACTATTATTATCAAATATTTTTAATAATATAGGAATTAGTGTATCAATATTCTCCTTTTCATTATAAGTTGGTAAACAAATCGTGAATTTAGTCATTGTATTCGTTTTCCAGATTGCTTTAGATTCATTTTTTATTTTATTACCAGCAAGGTAATTGACAAGGTATTTAATCCTGAGTTATAAATAGAAAAATAAAATATTTAAATGAAACATACCGTTTCTTTATTACTCTACTTACATCCCCCTTACTCAATAATTTAAAATTTTAGGATTAATCTTTAATCATGTCTTATAAGAGTCTAATTGACAAATTTTCTGCCGCTTATCCCATTTTCGGAATATACATTCATGATGCTGGTAGGTTAATTTCCCTTAACCAAAAGAATCCTAAAGGTTTACTTGTTCTTCGTGAAAACGTTAATAAGCTTAATCATGAAGGCAATTTTATGCTTGAATCAACTAATGAATCCTATGGATTAGTTATTAGTCAGACCCCTTCTAAAAGTCAGCTGATTTTACTTGTACCGGGTGATAAACTCGATTCATTAGCTAAACATTGGTCCAGAATTTTACCTGCTATTCTCAAAACTTTACCTGTTGAAGAAATTGTCGAAGAAGAGAGTCCAGTTACTCAATTAGCCCGGTTGGCTTCTCAAATTAACGAAGCTTTTGATCAAATTATTTCTTATTATTCTAAAGATTAGTAAATTACCACTCCTGAACATGGAGGATTCAACTTGTCACATGATGATGATATTTTAAGTGAATTAGTTAAAACTGTTAAGGAACTTTCTGAAAAAAATTTCAGCCTTGCCTTGAAGGTTAATGAATTAGAAAAAAAAATTGAGCAAACTGATCAAAACACTAAGGATATTACTCAATTAAAAAGCAATTCAGATGCGGCAAATACTGATAGGACTGCTATTAAAGATTTGCTCAACTTAAAAATGTCAGAAACGAAAAATAATCTTGAGGAAAAACTCAATTCGTTTAAAAATGATTTTTCGTATTTGAAAGAAGATATGAAAAATTTAGATTCCCAAAATGTTGATTTTAAACAGCAATTAGCTTCTTTAAAAAGTGAAATCCAAAATTCACTCAAAATCTTATCTGATGAGACATTAAAGAATATTGAAAAACTAAAAATTGAATATACTTCTAGTATCCAAAAAAATACTGATTCTATCTCAAGTATCTTGACTACTCACCAAAAATCAGAAAAAGATTTGATTTCCAATTTAGAAACGGTTGCTAATACATTACAAGATAAAATTAATACTGTTTCTAATCAATCCGCTTCTTCTATTACTGATTTATCCTCAAAACTTCAAAATGCTGATTCTCAAATAATAGAAAAACTTGATGAAATTAATAAAACATTAACAGATACCATTAATAATTTGGATGAATCAAATAAAGCTCAATTTGAAAAAATTATAACTGAAACAGCTATTGAATTAAATAGATTATCAGAAGAAACTGATCAGAAAGTTCAGCACGCAACTGAATCATTTGATTCAAAATTACAGAAAACAGTTGGTGATTCAGATATCAAATTCGAAAATCAACTAGGAATTATGACTAATTTAACATCTCAGACTGAATTAACTATTAATAGTATTAATAAACGACTTGATCATTTTTTTGAGATTTCGACAAATCATTCTGATGTATTAAAAGTTTTTGAGGAAACTATTGGTCAGATTCACGCAAATATTGAACAAACTGCTCTTGAAGCAAAAAAAGATCAAGAATTACTTTTGGAATCGTTCCAAAAAATTATTGTTGGTCAAGCTGAAAATCTTCGTAATGAATTATTGTCTTTCTCAAAAGAAATTCGTACAAATTTATCAAAATTCAATGATGATGTTGCAAATAAATTTACCCCTATTGATGAATCCATTAGAATAAACGATCGTATCAAGGCATTGGATAGTGATTTAAGATCAAGATCAGAAAGCATTAGAAAAGAACTCATTGATTCCTTAGATGAAAATATGAAAAAATTCGATTCTTCTATTAAAGAATCAATCTCATCAGTTGATGAATACCGTGTCGATCTTGAGCGTTTCAAAGATGATATTGAATCACTCATAGAACGGAAAGTCAATGAAAAGACAGAATTTTCGATGGAACTTTTTAATAATCTGTTGACGAAAGCGGAACAGATTTCAAAATTAGTCCAAGACTCTCGTGTATCTAAAATACCAAAGATAGCTGTTCCTGTCCCAGAAATAAAAAATGTTAATCCTGAAGAAAATTAATTAATTTTTTTTTACTTACGTAAAAAACTTTGAAAAAAAAGGATAAATATTCAAAATTAAGTAAATTATTTTTGAAAATTAAAAAAAGAATACAATTTTAATGGTTTATTCTCTACAATCCAGTTTTCTTAAATTCTCTCCACACATAAGCTGCTGTTATTAAATAGATTAATATACCACCAATTAAAACTGTTGAAATTGTCAAATCTGGGAGTGCTGGACCTTTGAATTCTAAATTGATATAAACACGACCTAATTCAAACTTCTGGTCAATATATCCTCTTTTAAATAATAAAACATTTATATCAACATAATACCATATTCTAGCATCTTTTGTCGATATGGATCCGAAAAACAAATTATTTCCAATATAGGTCATATAGTTATAGTTGACAATAGAATTAGTAACAGCGAGAACAAATCTAACTTGAGCATCTTTTAGGGTTTGGTTATATTCATTTGTAAGGCCAACAGTTGCATTTACGTAAAATCCACGATTAATTTTCTGCAGTGAATCGACATTCAACGCGTGACTTAACATATGGAAGTAACCAGTATTTCTTCCGAGCCATTTCATTATATTAATGCTAAATAATTGGTTACTTAATCCATACATATTGGAATAGACACCAGTTAAGTTAAACATATCGTTTGAAAATATTTGAGAAGATCCCAAAATAACTATTCTACCATAAAATCCTGTTTCAATTGCTATTCCCAGACTTTGACCATTCCGTGGATCGACAACTATTGGATAGATATCTTTAATCGTAATATTGTTTATTTCTGGAATGGCAGTTGTATTAATATTTACTCCTACTGTGTCTGGCAAAACCAATTTAGTTACATTTTCTGTAACGGGTGTTACCGGTGAACTGAATTGAGTTGATACAACGTAATTTTGTTGCATACCTAATTCTGATCCGTGAATTATGTCAGATGTAAAATTAACTACTGGAGCTTGAAAGAGATCAGTAAAGAATGATTCAGCAGCAATGCTTGAATTTGCTGTATTAACTAAATACAAGAGTCCTTTTCCATGATTGAGTGCATCTTTTACTGCAGATATCTCAGATGAACCAGCTTCTGTACCAGAGTTAAAAATTACAATTACTTGATTTGGACTTGAAGTGCTTGAAAATGAATCGGAAGTTATTGATCCTATAGGTGTAGAGTTTCCACTAAATTCGTGTTGCCAGGTGTTAAGAATATCAGTATAATTAGACTGGTCGGTGCTATTATAGAATTTGTAACCAAAATTTATTGATGATGTATTAAAACCTGGACCTAAATCCACTTGGGGAAAGCCAGAATTATCAACACTTTGGGCCAGTACACCTGGTTGGCTTGTTTGAGCTTGAAAAATAAATGTAATCAAAATAAGAACTGAAAAAGCAAATTTAAAACTCATTTTCATGTTTAAAAATACTCCAATTATTAACGTAAAACCTATATGGATAATACTTCGATTTTCTATGCATTATTAATTTAGATTTAACTTAAAAGGACAATTTTTATTCAAAAAAAAACGTTTTAATATCTATCGTATTCGAGACAAATTCAAAAACTACAAAATAAAAAAGAAGAAGGTAAATTTTTCCGTTACCCAAACTGTTGAGCCATAATGGAAACTTCTGCATGAATATTCATTGGTTGGAATGGACAACCTGCGTCGCTCCATGTTAAAAAGTAATACCCATTAGGAGCACGATGAATAATAACTGTACCGCCTCCACCAAGGTTTTTGCCGACAAAGGTCTGACCAGGATCATTTTTAATACTTGAAAATTTGGTTGTGCCTATAACAATGCTTGGTTGTTTACTTTGCCAGGCTGAAATTACTGATTTACCGTCAATAACCCATTCTGGCTGGTTTGTCCAGTAAATACCACCGTTAGGATCCATAATAACTACAATAGAAAAATACTGATTTTGTAATAAATAGTTCATAGTATCTGAATAACTCATTTCAAATTTCCTCGCAAATTAAGATCTTGATGCTTTAAATAAAAGTAATTTTTGATCTTTTTTAGTTATATTACAGTATATATTAGTGAAATATGGTTTATAGATTGTACCTCTGTTTACCACACTTATAAATAAACCTATTCAATCAAATTACATGATAAATTAGAGAAAAGAAAACCAAAGAAATTGATAAATAGTTTATAGGCTAGACATTTTTGAACCTCTTGCCATAAAAAAGCTCAATACTTTACTAAAAAATCCAATTTCTTTTGTTGATTGAATCAGTTTGAAAGGATTTCGAAGAACAATTGCGTCCAATTGTTTAAGAGATATTGAATTATCATTCGTTTCACCTACACTTCTATAGCTTACTTTCTTCACATTTTTTTCTTCATCATAAGCAATTTTCGTAAATATACAAGGAATTGAAATATCAGGATCATTTGAAGTATAGAGTGTAAGTTTTATTCTATTATCTATCAAATATTGAATCAAGGATGAATTTTCTTGTTCATACTTCTTATAGAGGAATAAAACAACCGGTGCTAAATTAATTTTTATTTCTTTTCCCTTAAAATTAACTTCTTTTCCTGGATTAAACGTTATAAAATTAAAAGAAGCATTTCTCAATGCATTACCATTAATCTCGTTTACAATGGGTGTTGTTTCTTCATTAATTGTTTTGAGATCTAAAGGTTCATATTTACCTCTTGTTTGTAATAAGAATGTTTCAGAACTTAGGTCTTTAAGAGTTATTCCCAAATATTTGAGTTTTACAAGTTGAGAATTTTTCTCATATTGATAAGTATATTTTCCTTTTTCAGTCATTTCAACCGATTTCAAAGTTAGAATCTGTTTATTTCGACCAACGTATAATTCATCAGGTTCAAAAATTTGTATAGTATAATTTTTTGATTTAATTGGTTGCTCACCTTTTTCTGTTTCTAAGATAATTTCAAAAGGATCAACAATACTATCAGAAACATCTATTCTATTAATATTACCAATGAAATGTTCTTTATGATCAATTTTAGATATGAGAATGACCCTACGATTCAGGTAATATTTTAGGGACTCTATGGAATACGAATTTGTTGTAAAAGATTCAACATTTGAAAATTTCTTTTTGTATTTATCAGTTAATAGTTGTCCAACACTTATTTCTGTTGTTCTTAATAATTTAACATTTTTTCCTCTCAATCCAGGAATTAATAATATTATTGGCAAAAGTGCCAATCTAATTGATCCTATTTCATTTGTTACCATTGCAGCAATTCTGAATGGTGTCGGAGGGTGGGAAACTATAAGGTTCATTACCAGACTGTATCTACTTGGATTCATTAACCTATTATGCATTTCAATTGCTGCTTCCCCAGTAAATCGTTTTTCTTCTGCTTCAGTACGTGAAGTATCTGTCAATAACTGTGCATTTAATCCTAGTTCACCTGCTATACCTCGATAAAATCCTTCTAATGTAAATAATGCTTCAGCTAATTCATTTCCATAACCTATTTTTTTAGCTCTCTTATCAGCATTTGCTTCCATTATTCTTACAAAGATTAGAGAAATAGCAAAAAATACTAAATTAACCATATAATAGGTGAACAAATCAATTCTAGGTCGATTAGCATTTGAAGCAAAAACATAATCCAATTGTGAAGGTGGGATTCCAAGTGCAAATCGAAGTAATAGATCGACAAAGCCGATCCAAAGCAACCAAAAAGTGTGTTTTCCCTTTAAATGGGAAATTTCATGAGCAGCTATACCAAGCAATTCTTCGTCTGTAAAGTTATTTATATCTTTAACAATAAACGCAAAACGTTGATCAAAAAATGGACCATAGGCAAATGCGTTTAAAATTGGTGCTTGAACTATACCAATTGACTTTATTTTTGTTCCAATTTTTTTCTCAATTTCTCTGATAATTTTTTCGGCTCTTACATCTTCAAGTGGTTTTATTTGAAATAAGAATGAAAGCAAATAGCCAGATATGAGATAAATAAATAAATTTACGCCAAATAAAATAAAATATCTATCTTGCCAGGGAATAGTATGACCAAAAATCTGATTTGAACCAAAGATTAATACATAAACTGCACTGTATAAGAAAAGATAAACATATTGAGGACTTAAAAATCGGCTTACTAATATGAAACGCTTACCAAAAAAGGCAAATGAGAATATTAATAGAACCCATAGCATAGTTGACCAAAAGAACCCAGCTATTAAATTTGGTTCTAAAATCCATGCAGGAACAGCTATTATATGCTGAGCATTCAATATCCGTAAAACTTTTTCAAAAATTGTTCCAAATAAAAGATATCCATATGTTATAGTGAATGCTCCCATTAACCTAACCCAAACTGGACTTTCTCGAATTTCATATGTACCAATAACCATTAAAACGAAAATAACTGAGAGTCCACTCAAAAATAAATCATTAAAAGCGATATAACTGCCAAGCCCAATTACTCCTAGTAAACTGAAATCCATTAAATCACTTTTCATTTTATATTTGTAAAATTTATATCCTTCTATCAAAAAGAGAACTATACAAACTATTAATATTAATATTTCCATCGATTTAATGGTTTCTAAAGATGTAAGCAGATTATTAAAACTATCCATATATATCACGGTAAATTTAATACATAATCACAAAAATTAAGTGATTTAGATTTATTAAAACATCTATGAAGAAATTTTTATTTCATTTAATAATTTCTTTGATAGTTATCACTTGAATAAATTTTATAAAATCATTTTATAAAGTGCAGTGCAGCTTTTTAACTTAAATGAACCCAGTAAAATCTTAAAGAAAGTATTTTTTTTTTGGTCTTTACCATAAAGTTCTAAATTGATCACTATCCATTTATTACTTAGTAATTAAAAGAGATAATTATTGCTTCTATCAAAATTTTTTCAAAAACCTCTCTAGGTCCACAATTTAAGTATATTTAAATTTAAGATTTTAATATCCAGATAAAACACTAATTTTTTTTATTCAATAATAAAGAAAACTAATTATAAAAATACAACTTTAATTTATGAAAATAGGCATAAAGCTCTTAG
This sequence comes from Candidatus Heimdallarchaeota archaeon, assembly GCA_027364495.1. The sequence continues at coordinate 8,098 of DAHXPE010000064.1, forward strand.
TTTATTAAATAATCTGTGTTGCTAAGTTGAAATAATCTGCTACAGATTAATTAATTAGTACTAAATTTTCATTCAATATAAATATCCGAGTTTTTTATTATGGAAACTACATTTTCAATTGTTAAACCTGATGGTGTTCAAAGGAGCCTTATTGGAGAAGTTATTCAACGTTTCGAAAGAAAAGGATTAAAAATTCGTGGTTTAAAAATGGTTAAGATTGACCGACCATTAGCTGAAAGATTATACGATGTTCATAAAGAAAAGCCTTTCTTTGGAGAGCTTGTTAATTTTATTATTAGTGGACCAGTTGTTGTACTTGTTGTCGAAGGTCCAGAAGCTATTAAAGTCGTTAGAAATCTATTAGGCGCTACCAAGTCTGTTGAAGCAACTCCTGGCACTATCCGAGGTGATTTTGGTATTACTACCGGTAAAAATATTGTTCATGCTTCCGATGCAGTTGATCGAGCTCAATATGAAATGAACCTATTTTTTAAACCAGAAGAAATACTTTCTTATTCAAAAATACAAGATAATTGGTTATAAGTAATGAGTATAAAACGGGATTCCTATTCTATTGTACGGATTGGACAAATAATTGACGGGTCCATCAAGGTTGATCGTGTCCCAATGCTCATTTCAACTTCTAAAAATCCAGTGAAATTTATTAAAACTTATGGTTTAATTACTGATAAAACAATTGATGATACAATTAACCTTGACTCTGGTAAACCAGACTATTTATTTAAAATTGATGATGGTACGGGATCTCTGTGGATTAAAACGACATCCAGAATTGCTGAAAGTCTTAAAAAATGGGATTTTATTAGAGTTTTGGGCTATGTGAATCTTGACACATCTAATGGTAAAGATTATGAACTCATGGTAATATCGGACGGTATATATAAAGTCAATGATTATAATTGGGAATTAGTTCATATCCTGGAGTCATTACATAATCGTGCTAAAAAAAAAGCTATTAAACCTTCAAATAAGAAATCACTAGAACCTAGCACCACTACAAAAATAAAAGCTTCTGAAAAAGACAATGAAACATCTGAAGAACCAATAGCCGATGAAGAACAGATTACAGGATTAGAATCAATAGCTCAAAAAATAGAAAGAATACTGAGAGAAAATGATTCTGGAAACGGAGTAGAATTTTCAGTTATTATGGGTATCCTGGGAAGTGTAGATGAATCTGAAGTTGATGATGTTTTATTCGAATTAGCTTATGAAGGGAAGGTTTACCAACCAAGACCCGATTACTATAAGATTATGGATTAATATCAGCTTGGAGACAATATATGACTAATACTACTGATTCAAAAGTTCCAATTAAAGCACATTTTACAGGTTCGAAAATAATTGTTTGGGATTCAAAGGATGGAAACTATTTATTCAAATTTGGTTATTATGGAAAGCCTATTGGAATAAGAAAGCCAAAAGGAGAATTCATTGATAGACCTTTTGAATTAACACTTTTGGAAGCTCTTTATTTACAACAAAATTCATTATTAACAATAGAATATAAAAATGCTTTATTATCCATCGATAAATTTAAAGAAATGATTTTTAACCTCGAATTTCAGCTACTCGAAGATTTATTTTTCGTTTATACTGATTTGCGGAATAAAAATTATATTTTAAAACCTGGTTTAAAATTTGGAAGTGATTTTAGTGTCTATAAAAAGGGACCAGGAATTGATCATGCTCCTTTCTTAATTCGAGTCTTTCCTAGAGGAAGTAAAATTTATCCTCTTGACCTCGTGAGTGCTGGAAGATTAGCCAACTCTGTCAAAAAACGTTACGTTATGGCCAGTGTAATTTCGGAATCAGAAATAAGATATTATGAATTTAAGTGGACAAAACCATAATTTAGATTAAATTCTTTTCTTTTGCAATTAATTCTGTAAGCAATTTAAATGCTTCATTTACATTCTGGCCACTTAAAGCTGAAGTTTCAATATAATTTGTAATATTATTTTGTTTCATGAAAACTTCAATGTCTTCTTTAGAACCACCTTTTGCAAGATCATTTTTGGTACTTATCAAGATTATGGGTATTTTTTCCGTTAAATACAGGTTTACAACTTCGAGCCATTCATTTAAATATCCCAAAGTATCTCGTTTATCAGCTGAAAACGCTAGAATTAATCCTTGAGTTCCTGCTATATAATATGGCAATATTGATCTAAATCTATTTTCTCCAGCCATATCCCAAATTTGTAACGCGATTGAAGATTCTAGGTTCGGGTATTGTAAGTTAACATTTTTTAAACTAAAATCTACCCCGATTGTCGCTTTTGTGTCAGCTATAAACCTTCCATCAACGAATCTCTGGACAAGAGCAGTTTTTCCCACGCCAGAATTACCTGCAATAATAACTTTGAATACATAAAGAGATTCAGACATTTTTTCTTTTTTTCCTTGACGTGAATGTTTCCATATTAGAAATAAGATTATTTTTTTTATTAGAGTGAATTTTATTTATTAATTTTTA
>DAHXPE010000066.1 GCA_027364495.1 Candidatus Heimdallarchaeota archaeon
TTATTGTTTTTCATCCGCAATTGTAAAATACATAAATAAATTATCCTGAATTGATTTATCGTCTTTAAATTAAAGAAAAAAATTTGAATTGATTAAAACGTGATGTTTTATTCCAAGATTCGTTTTTTAATAAATCTAAAAAACTTAGGCAGCCACCTGGCACATTGATTTTTATTGGAGACCAAAAAACTTCAAGTCAGAAAGTTAATTTAATTGAATACAATGAGAACGTCCTTAATGAAGTTAAAAAAACCCAGTTTGATTCAATTAAAGGAAAAATAATTTTGGAAACCGATGATTTGATCAATTGAATTGAGATAATTGGACTTCACCTCGTAGAAAACGTTGAAAAAGTTGGTCATTATTTGAATTATATATTCTTACTTAAGTTTTCGAGTGTTTCTAATAGAATGAATGAAATAATGAAATTGCTAACCTTAATAGGCACAATATTTATCCCTTTGAGTTTCATCACTGGTCTATATGCTATGAACTTTGATCAACCTTATCCACTTAATATGCCGGAATTAAGATCACCCTTTGGATACATCTATGTTTGGAATGTAATGATGATGGTTGTTTTTATAATGCTCTATCATTTTAGAAAGAAAAAATGGATTTAACAGATTAAATAAAAAAATTGTTAATTAAATAAAATTTAGCAAACTATTTATACAAAAAAAAATATTCTACACAGATAATAATGATACAAGGAAAAATAAATTCAAAAGGTGATTTGATTTCACCTAAAGAAATTCAGAAGCAAGAAAATCTTGAAATAGGTAAAGATGTTATGTTTTGTGCTGGGAATCTTACTATTAAACGAAAAAAAATATATACAATACAAAGAACATTGAAATAACAACAGAAGTTTATCTAACTTTTAATGAGATTTAGGATAATTTTAAATGAAAATTTCTGTTTCATTTTAAGGAATATAAAAACAAAAATTTAAGACCAACTTGTTTTTGTAATTTCTAAACTCAAATCCCAGAATTTATTTTGTAAATCTTTATTATAGCTTTGTTCTGATGATTTCTTTTCTTTCATTTTGGAGAAATATTTACCAGTAGTGGCCACTAATTGAGGATCCGTTGCAACGTAAATCGTGTTTTGAGCTCCTTTTTCAGCACTAACGTATCCAGGATTAATCCTCCATAGCCAGCCAACTATTGGAAAATGCCTTGCAATATTTGTTCTCACAACTCCTGGATGTAATGCATTTACCGTTATAGGTGAATTCCTTTCTTGAAGTTTTTCGGCTAATTTATAGGTAAATAAGATATTTGCAAGTTTAGAAATTCTGTATGCTCCGAATCCAGAATAGTTTTCAGAAAAATTAATATTAGATAAATCAAAAGCTTTTGCTTTATAATGGCCTACAGACGATACATTAATGATTCTGGTATCAGAACCATTTTTCTCAAGAAGTGGTAATAATTCTAAAGTCAATAAAAAGTGGCTAAAGTGATTAATTTCCATGGTGAGCTCTAAGTTATCTTTAGTAATCTTTCTTCTTGGAGCAAAGATACCAGCATTATTGATCAATAAAGATATTTTATTGTACTTCTTTTTTATTTCTTCACAAGCCCCCTTTACCTCTTCTAATGAACTTAAATCAGCCTTAAAAAGATCTATAAATTGGTCAGGTCTAACTGTTTTAGATAATAACTCTTTCTTAAGTTTTTCACCGCGATGCATATCTCTAACTAAAATTATTAGATCAAAACCTTTTTGGATAAAAACTCTAGCTGTTGCTTTACCAATGCCTGAAGTGGCTCCTGTGATAAGACAAATTTGATAATCTGGCATGGTTATTAGATTCAATTTGAAAATATAAATTTTAGGAAAGTCAATGCATCTTTTTTTTTAAATTTAGAAAAAGAAAAATAAAGAAAATGGAATGAAATAATCTTTTCTATAAAATTTTTTAAAGATTTAAATTTCGCTGTTAATCTGAGATACTGACAGCTGATTCAGCTAAGTCTATTTGGTTTTTAACAAGTTCGTAGTAAAATCCTTTCTTCGCTACTAACTGTTCGTGAGTTCCCTGCTCTACAATTTCACCTAATTCAATAACAACAATTTGATCTGCATCACGAATTGTTGAGAGTCTGTGTGCTATAATAAAAGAAGTCCTTCCTTTTAGAACTAATGCTAAGGCTTTTTGAATTAATATTTCAGCAAAAATATCCACACTACTGGTTGCTTCATCTAAAACAACTATTTTGGGATTGGCAAGAAGTACTGCGGCGAATATTATCAATTGTCTTTGACCAATGGATAATCTTGCACCACGTTCCTGCATTGGAGTATCTAATTGCTGTGGTAAACGCTGAACGAACTTTCTCATATTTACGAGTTCTAAAACATTCCACAGTTCTTCATCAGTTGCATCTGGTTTACCTAGGAGCAAATTCTCTCGTAAACTGGTACTGAATAAAAAGAAATCCTGTGGAACAACAGCTATTTGAGATTTAAAGCTTGGTTGAGAGACTGTGGTAATATCAATACCGTCAATTAATAATCTACCATCAGTTATCTTGTACATCCGACTTAAAATATTAACGACAGTAGTTTTTCCAGCTCCGGTATGACCAACCAAAGCTACTTTCGTACCTGCTGGAACATGAAGCGAAAAATCTTTATACACCGGATTATTCGGAATGTACTCAAACTTTATGTGGTCGAAAGTGACGTCACCTTTGATGTCACCAATTTCTGGAAGTTGAGTATTATTAGGAACTTTTGTTGGAGTATCTAAAAGAGCATTAATACGCTCAGCACCAGTCAAAGCATCCTGTAACTGATCATAGAAGTTCCCTAAAATCGTAACAGGTCTGAAAAGGATTATATTGAAGTTCAAAAATTCAAAAATAACACCGATGGTTATTGCTCCTTGGATGTATCGTAAACCGCCCACTAGAATGATTAATGCTAGACTAACTGATTGAATAAACAGCATTGCCGTAAAAAAGTAGATATTCATTCTATTTGCTGTTAAATCTGCATTTCTTTTATCATGATTCAGACCGGCAAATTTCTCTTCACTCTTTTTTTCTCTATTCATGCCTTTTGTAACTTTAATACCCTGAATAGATTCTCCTAAATATGCCATGAGAATTGAGTTGGTCCTACGACTTTCTTTATGATATGGTCTGGTATATTTTTTCTGCAACATACTTAGAATTAAGACAATAGGAACCAAAATATAAGTAATAATAGCAAGATAAGGATCAATGAAAATAATTACTACCGCTAATACAATAACTGTAAACAAATTCATGACATTTTGTATAACAGACCCACCAACAAACTGTTGAATAGCTTCGACATCACCGGTGAGTCGGCTCATAATTCTACCAACTTCATTTTTATCGTGATAACTCATATCTAGCTCTTGGAGATGCTCAAATAGATCCTCACGAATTCTTTTGGTTGCTTTAAGACCAACACGACCAACAATAAGGGTTTGATAAAAAGCGGATACAAATGTAAGTATTTGAATAACAAGATAGATGAAAGAAAGAACAAGTAATTCTCCCATAAAAAATGAAACTGAAAAAGAAATATGATAGCTAAATATGGTAAAATTATAAGAATGACTTAAAAGTTGAATAATACCGTAAATCCAATTATCAATAAAGCCTATTCCAAAGACTGAAAAAGATGAAGTGTTTGTAAATAGATTAATAGCATTACCAATAATAATAGGAGAAGCTACAGTAAAAATTGAAAAAAGAAAGATAAGAATAGCGGTAATTATCAACTCTTTTTTGTACTTGGTCATATATGAAAACATAAATTTATAGAGGAAGATATCGCTATAACCAAATGATCCACGTCGTTCCTCTTTATCTGCGTCTGTATGAATTGCCATTTTTTATATCCTTTTTATTTTGATTGTACTACAATGTTTTCAGAAGATACATTTGCAGAAGGTGTGCCTTCAGAAATAGATTGGTCCCAATCTATAAATTTAACTTGTTTTTTAACAGAATTGACGAAACGTTGATATAACCCATCAACCTGTATCAATTCAGCGTGGGTACCCTGTTGAATGATAGAACCATCTTCAAGGACGATAATACGATTAACAAACTTAAGACTGGACGGTCTCTGGGATATGACAATTAATGTGATCTCTTTATCAAGAGTTGCCAAAGTTTCTTGGATTTTGGCTTCAGTTTCTGGGTCAATAGCTGAAACAGAATCGTCAAAGATAATAATTTTAGGAGCAACAAGCAAACCACGTGCGATCGTAGTTCGCTGTCTTTGACCACCACTTAAAGTAACACCACGCTCACCTACGACAGTATCATACTTCTTGTCCAAAGAATTGATAAAACTATGGATCTGGCTGGCTTCGGCATAATGAATCACTTCACTCAAATCAGTACCTGGTTTACCGAATGAGATGTTTTCATAGAGACTGACGGTATAGAGAAAGTTGTCTTGATGCACCACTTGAATGAAATTTCGGATTGATTTTCTGGAAAGATGTTTGAGATCTTTACCATCAATTAAAACCTGTCCTTCAGTTGGATCGTAAAATCTGGGTATTAAGTTAACCAAAGTTGTTTTCCCAGAGCCTGTTGGTCCAAGTAATGCTATTTTTTCACCTGGTTTGATAACAAAATTGATATTGTCTAATGCCTTATAGTTGTTACCAGGATAGGTGAATGAAACATTCTTGAATTCAATTTCTCCCTTCATGAAGTTCAGTTCTTCTGCATTTGGATCATCTTCCAATACTAATTTTGATTGAAGTACTTCATTGAGTCGAATTGAGGAAGAATCAGACATCAATAAATCTATGCCTAAATCTCCTAAAAATCTAGTTTGTTGACCTAACCGTAATATTAAAAGCATAAACGATGCAAAAACACCTGCTGAGATTATTTTCGCTCCAGATCCTAAAAAAAATCCACCAACTGCCAGGAATGTTACAACGGCTATGGAATAGAGTGCGATCATACCCGGTTGAAGAAAAGATTTGACAGCAATTAATTCAGTTGAAGCGTCAATATAATCAGTATTGCGTTTCTTGAATATATCTACTTGTTCTTTTTCTCGTCCAAACGATTTAACTGTTTTAATGCCTGAAAGATTCTCTGCCATAGTTTCTGATAATTTTCCGAACTTTAAACGTGCATCATAAAAAGCTTCTGCATTATTTCTAGAAGTTTTTCTCAAAACATAAATTAAGATGGGATACGTCAGTGCAAAAACTACCGCTAAGATCGGAGAAGTGAAAAACATAATTCCGATAACCAGAGCAGAAACAATTATTATTGTAGCAGTGATTCTGGTACCCCAAGCAAGTATTTCTTGAAATTGATAAACTTCATCAACTGTTCTTTCCATTAATTGTCCTACAGTTTCTTTACTATAATATTCCATTTCTTGTTCGTGAAGTTTTTTGAAAACATCTCTTCTAATTGACTCCATAACATCTCGTTGATAATTTGTCCCAGCTATTCTCACACCAAATTGTGCTATGTAGTCGATAATGGAAAGAATAATTAAAATATAAAAGGCATACCAAATATCACTAGCAGTGATAGTACCTGAAAAGTTATTAATGATTTGCCCTATATACAATGGTACTTCAACAGCGGTATAGCATCCAATCAAAACAAAGAACATGGTTATAGAAAAACTCCATTTATGTTCTTTTGTATAAGGATAAATGAATTTGATAAATTCAAACATAGTTTTCAATTCTTGGAAGTCAATTTAGTCTGTGTTAAAAATTATATTCTATTCAATTCAATTTGAATGGTTATTTTCTGTCTTGTAAATGAATTAAAGGTTAATTAATGATGCAAAAATTTAATTTTAAAAGAGTTCTGTTGGAGACACGTTCAAAATTAGCTTCTTGCAAAAATAAAATTTTTTCAAGGACCTTAGAGTGAATTACTATTCTATTACTTCTTGAGCATAAATAGAAATTGAAATTAGCTCTATATTTATAATAGTTTACAATAACTTTTGATTTTTAAAAATTTATTTTTGTGTATTATTATTCAAAAAAAATTATTCAATTGTGAACTCAAAAATTAATTAGGAAATATAAAAGGATGGAATTTTTATAAAAAAATACACATTTGTCTAGCTAAAATGGAAAGCACAGAATGAAATCCTAAATGTCATTCAGAATTCATCCAACTTTTCCTTCATTACTTGTGCATGAAAATAGTGGTACAATAGCAGACGGATACCTTTCACGTTTAAATTCAATTTCTGAATTGTGATAATGAAGTTTTTCTTGCAAAGATCTCATTTACCTCATTGAAAAAAAATTGAACATTTTTAATGAAACCGTTCATATTACCGTCACTAAACTTGACTATCCAGGAAGATATTCTTTTCTAATGCCAAATTTGGATAAATCAATCACCTGGTTGAATATTCGTTTTAATTAGAGCATCTTCGGAGACAGGTTCATCCCAGTTAATGAATTTGACCTGCCTTTTAACTGAATTAATAAAGTGCTGATAAATACCAGCAACCTTAGCAAGTTGCTCGTGAGAGCCTTCTTGAACTATTTTACCATCATCTAAAACTATTATTCTATCCACGTACTTTAGTGATGATGGCCTTTGACTAATTATTATTAAGGTTATATCTTTGTCTATCTCATCAATGGTCTTTTGGATTCTAGATTCAGTTTCTGGGTCCACTGCTGAAACTGAATCATCAAAAATCATTATTTTAGGTTTGACAATAAGACCTCTAGCAATAGTTGTTCTTTGTCTTTGACCACCACTTAAAGTGACTCCTCGTTCTCCAACAATGGTATCATACTTTTTTTCTAATGAATTAATAAATTTATGTATTTGCGATGCATCAGCATATTCAATAACTTCATCTAGACCTGCATCAGTCTTACCAAATGATATATTTTCGTAAAAACTAACAGAATAAAGAAAATTATCTTGATGAATTATCTGAATGTTTTGTCTGAGCGATTTCCTGGTTACATGTTTTATATTTTTACCATCAATAAGTATTTCTCCCTCTGATGGATCATAAAATCTTGGAATGAGATTTATGAGAGTTGTCTTACCAGCTCCTGTTGCTCCTAATATTGCTACTTTTTCGCTTGGTTTAATTACCAAATTAATATTATCAAGAGATTTAAAGTCATTTCCGGGATAGGAAAATGAGACATTTTTGAATTCAATTAGTCCATTTTTTACTAGCAAAGGTTCTGCATCAGAATCATCTTCCATTACTAGCGGATAGTTTAATATATCATTTAATCTTCTTGTAGAAGAATCAGCTATAAGACTATAGATCCCAATTTGTCCTAAGAATCGCATTTGCTGAGCTAAACGTAAAATTAAATAAATAAATGCAATAAAAGTTCCAACTGAAATAGCCTTAGTCTGTAAAAATAAACCTCCAAAGAATAAAAATGTTACAACAGCACATGAAAATAACGTAATCATACCTGGTTGTAAATAGGATTTTACCCAGAGTTGTTCCATAGCTTTATCTATGTAAGCATTATTCTTTTCTTTAAAAATATTCATTTGTTGATCTTCACGGCTAAAAGATTTGACTGTTTTTATTCCAGAGAGATTTTCAGCCATAGTGCCAGCGAGTTCACCAAATTTATATCGTGAATCATAAAATATTTGAGCATTTTTTTTTGTTGAATTTTGTAGAACCAATAAAAGCAATGGGAAAGTTAAACCAAATATTATAGCTAAAATCGGTGATTGGAAAAACATTACGATGAATATTCCGACTGAAATAGCTATAATTGTTCCTACTACCCGCCATGCCCATGATAAAACATCTTGCAGGTAATATACATCATCCATTGTTCTTGCTAGGAGCTGTCCAGTGCTTTCACGTGAAAAATATTCCATACCCTGTTGGTGAAGTTTTTTAAAAACATCACGTCTAATTGATTCAATAATGTTTCTTGCATAGGTAGCACCGAACCATCGTGTTCCTAGACTGGCTAAATAATCCAAGATTGCAATTCCAATAAAAATTACAAAGGCTGTATATAATTGAGAAGGGACTTTGAGAATTATTATGTTATTAATGATAGTTTGAATATACAAAGGCATCGCTGTCTGGGTCATTGCTCCAATTAGAATAAAAAACGTCGATAAAAGAAAGGGAAGACGATGCTCTTTAATATAGGGATAAACAAATTTTAAGAATGGTTTCATTTGAATCCTCGTGATTTATGTAAAGATATCATAATCTTGATTATATAAATTAAAACACAATTACGGGTAGGTGATAAAAAATCACCATATTTAATCTTGAAAAAACAATCTTAAAAGATTTTTGTTAAGAACATGTTAAATAAAACAATTTTACATATAGAATATTCTTTCAAGATTTTTTTTCTTTTAGTAAATATAATGAAGTTAGGAGAAGATAAAATCACGTTAAAATACTTCTTTTTCAAATTGAGAAAGAGAAATTAATAATTAATTATGATTGCCATAAATATGTCTCTCATTAATAGTTTTATAATTCCTAAATCAGTTAGAATAAAAATTGAGTGACCTAACGCAATGTTTTTTATTTCTTGAACCTTTGCTAATTAAATGTAAGTTCAATCAACAGTTGGATTATAAAGTTCTGGGTGTTCAAGAACAGTTTGAAGAACAGATTGTTCATGCTTATCAAGAGAATAAAGTAAAAAAATAACTATAATCTGTAGAACTGCCATTGAATAAAAAAGAAGCTGAAAGCCCAAGAATGGGTTCAAAATTAATTGAAAAATAATAGCTGTAATAAAAGTAATAAGTGGAAGGATTAACATACTTGCAACGGTAAAAATACCCATGAATTGGCCTGCATTGGATTCAGGAACCTTATCAGCTGGTAAGGCTACTGTCATAATGCTAACAATAACACTAGAACCACCTAAAAGCATCAAAATAATTACAAAGCCATTGTAAGTCCACATAATGGTCTGAGCCATTAAAATACAGCCAATTGCAAAGATAAATGTTCCGCCCATAGCTGTTCTGGTCTTGCCGATAAATTTAATTATAATACCAATAGGTCCAGCGAAAATAACGCCAAAAATACCCAGTAAAATTAAAGCCAAACCGGGATCAAGACCCACGACATAACCAGAATTATTATCATTCAGCAACACAAGGAACAAAGGAGCATAAATAGCAATAATATAAACACTTGCACCCATGAACATTTGAATAAATAATAACTTGAGAAACACATCGCTCCTGGTCAAAGGACCTCTAGCTTCTTCATGGATCTTTTCGAGATTGAATAAATAGGCTGGAGTGTTTTTCAAATCGGTAAAAAATTTATTTTTGGAAGGATATTTCGAATTAAATTTAGGTAGAATAGAGGTTGTAATCACAAGAATGAGAAAAAGAAGAACACTTGTTAAAATAAAATAATCATTTAGAGGAGTAATATTAAATGTTGAAATAATAATACCAAGTAAGGTGCCAATAGCACTGAAAAGAGCTATACCCATGCCTGCCCAACCGCGTTCTTGCTGTTTAAACAAATCAACAACAAGAGCATAACCAGGTGCAGTAACAAAAGCAGAACCTATACCAATCATACAATAAATGACCGGTAGAACCCAATAATAAGTCGAACTGTTAAGAATAAAATTTAAAGAGCCAATAAAATAAAAAGAAATCATTAGCAGGAAGCCAAATAGAGCAATGGGAATTCGGCTGCCAATGGGAGTTTTGATATGGTCAGAAAGAGTTCCAGCTATAATTAAAAATAAAATCTTAAAAGAAAGAAAGATAGCTACCAAAAAGCTTTGATAGGTAGCAGTTAAAACCTGAGCATTAGAAAAACTAGAGCTTTTAAAAAGATTCAAAAGATATTTAGGTAATAAAACCTGATCAAAGAAGAGACCAAGATTAATACCAGTAAAAATCAGACCGGTCCCACAGATTTTCAGTAATAAATTGAACATATAAAGTAAAGAAGATTGGTTGCTTAGAGAAGGTGAATTTACTTCAGTAGTCATGTAGAATCAGCAGAATGAAAGAACAATATTAATTAACAATTGAATAATTAAATTCAAGATATGAAAAGACTAATGAGAATTGGTAATTTTTTGATTATAAAAATTTTGTTTATCAAAAAGCAAAATAATAATTATTTTTAGTAAAAATAGTAAAAAAGAAAACCATTCAAGAAATTAGAAATTTTAAATTTTTATATATAAGGGAATCTACAGTTGTTTGAAAATATAGTAAAATGCAGATAAACATATCGAAATAATCGTTTAGTAAGGTCTCTTTAAAGTATTTAAAGAAATAAGAATAAATGAGTGATAAAGGTTTATTTTCAATGACTCATGCTTGGC